>CAIPII010000182.1 GCA_903865035.1 uncultured Burkholderiales bacterium
ATTACGGCAAAGGTGGTTTGGCACACGTCAAAGACATGATTCAAAACGCAAAAACCAACCAAGTCCCGATCTTGGTCGATCCCAAGGGGAGCGATTACTCCAGGTACAAAGGTGCGAGCGTCATCACACCCAACCGAAGTGAGTTGATGGAGGTGGTGGGAGAATGGTCCAGTGAGGAAGAGTTGGCTCAAAAATCTCAACAATTGAGAGAGCAATTGGGCTTGGATGCAGTCTTGGTCACACGCAGCGAAGAGGGCATGAGCCTATTTGATGCCGAGGGTACTTTGCATGTCAAAGCACAAGCCCGCGAAGTGTTTGACGTCACTGGCGCAGGCGACACGGTGATTGCCACCTTGGCCTCTTTGATGGCTTGTGGCTTCACGCTCAGAGAGGCACTGCCTTGGGCCAACAAGGCAGGGGGAATTGTTGTGGGTAAATTTGGAACTGCTTGCGTGAGCTTTGAGGAATTGTGTTTATGAAAATCATCGTCACCGGTGCAGCCGGCTTCGTGGGCAGCAACATCATTGCAGGCCTGAATGCTCGTGGAATCAAGGACATCATTGCAGTGGATCACCTGAAGGCAGGCGACAAATTCAAAAACTTGGTCGATCTCCAAATATCCGACTACGTGGACAAGCACGACTTCTACACGCTCTTTCAAAACAAACACTACGGCCAAGTCGAAGCCATCTTTCACGAAGGTGCATGTAGCGACACCATGGAGATGGATGGTCAGTACATGATGAGAAACAATTACCAACTCTCATGCGAATTGTTTGAAGCTGCTCAAGCGCAAAAAACCAGGCTCCTCTACGCCTCATCTGCTGCCACCTATGGAGGCGGTAAGCACTTCCAAGAGTCTCCACAAAACGAGAATCCACTCAATGTGTACGGTTACTCCAAGCTGCTTTTTGATCAAAGAATGCGTAAAGCCTGTGGAGACCAATGGAATTTAAATTCAAGTCAAGTCGTGGGCTTTAGGTACTTCAATGTCTACGGACCCAGGGAGCAACACAAGGGCAGAATGGCAAGTGTGGCCTATCACCAGCACCACCAATTCCTCAAGGATTCAAAGGTCAAGCTCTTTGGCGGATACGACGGATATGGCAATGGGGAGCAACTTCGCGATTTCGTCTGGGTCGCAGACGTGGTGGGCGTGAACCTGTGGTTCTTTGATCACCCCAATGTGAGTGGTATCTTCAACTTGGGATCAGGTCGTGCGCAACCCTTCAACGACGTAGCTCTGTCGGTCGTGAACGCTCACTTGGCCCGTCAATCCCAACCTGCACTCACATTGAGCGAGGCCACTTCAAGAGGACTCATTGAGTACGTCGACTTTCCTGAGGCGTTGAAAGGGAAATACCAGTCCTTCACACAAGCCGACTTGAGCCGACTCAGACAAGCGGGCTGTCAACACACTTTCACAAGTGTTCAAGACGGTGTGACCCAATACGTGGAAAATCTCTTCAAATCCTGAGACTTCACAGGGTTGAATGCTTCAATGACTGGGAGCACCCAAGTCATTGGCTCAACATTCACTGAACCTTGGCGGAATCGATCTTGCCAGCCTTCTCAAGCTCTGTCACCCAAGCAGGCGTTTTGCCCCTGCCCGTCCAAGTCAACTCTGGCTGAGTGGGGTGCTTGAATTTGATGGGCACTTTGATGCCCGCACGAGAAACGCGTGGTTTTGCGTTTGCTTTTGTCTTGCCCTTGCTTGAAGCTGCTTTCTTGGTGGAAGGAGCTTTTGGAGACGCACCCATATCAACTTTAGAGGCTGCGGATTTGCCCTTCAAACCAGCCACCAATGCCTCAAACGTCAAGCCACTTTCCTTCATGATCGCCTTGATTTGAGACAAGGCTTGTGAATTGGTTTTGGACAGCAATGCCCTCTCTTTTTTCTCAATGAGTTCTTTTTCTTTGCGAAGCTTGGTGAGTTGGCTGAGTATAGAGGTAGACATATTATTAATAATCCAAATAAAGATAAGGCCTTGATTATAA
>CAIPII010000183.1 GCA_903865035.1 uncultured Burkholderiales bacterium
GGATCCATAGGGGTTGAAGGTGACAGCGGTCTGGGGAAGTGTCAAATGCTTTTGGACGTCACCAATGTTGACTTGTACGTTGGCAAACATGCCAGGCAAGAGTTCCAATTTGGGATTGTTGAAAGTGGCTTGGATCTGGATGTTTCTGGACGCTGAGTCCACTTTAGGATTCAAAGTGGAGATCTTGCCCTTGTGCACTTGTTCTGGAAAAGCATCAATGCTCATGTCCACGGATTGACCCAATTTCAAGAGGGAGACCTTTTGTTGAGGCTGATAGAAGTCAACGAAGATGGGGTTCAAACTCTGCAAAGTCACGATTTTGTCCCCTGGGTTCAAGTACTGTCCAGGCACTACGCTTGTGATGCCCAACTTTCCTGAAAAGGGTGCGCGAATGGTTTTTTTCTCAAGGTTTGCTTTTTGCAAAGCCATTTGAGCTTTCTTCATCTTTAAGTCTGCTGCATCAAAGTCAAGTTGTGCTTGGCTGATGGCTTGCGCTGCAAATTGAGCTTTGTCGCGCTGGTAGACCACTTCAGCCAATTCAGCGCTGGCCTCAGCCGATTTGAATTGCGCCATCTCTGCGTCAGCATTGAGTTGAATGAGTGCAGCGCCTTGCGTCACGACATCACCTGAGTGAAAGAGAACTTCGCGTACCAAGCCAGAGATCTCACTGCTGATCTCAACACCTTTGACAGGACTCAAATTCCCAACGGCTTTGAGTTGAGGGCGCCATTCAAGGGTTTTGATCTCAATGGTTGATACCGTTTGAGGGCCTGGCTTGGGAGCGGAGGCGATGAGCTTTTGGATGTGCAAATAAAAGCCAAAGGCCAAAGCGGCCACCAGCACCAAAATACATCCGAGCATGATGAGCATGCGTTTGGTCATTTTTAGTTCTCTCTTAAAAAATAAATCAAAAAATTAAATCAGTTTTCAGGGCTTGAGCACAGCTTGAGAGGCGTCCTTTTGACCCATCGAAACAGTTGAATTGGGACTCCACTCATCTCCTCCCATGGATTGGAAGAGGGCAACGGTATCTGCAAAGCGGTTGGATTGAGCATTGACCAAATTGATGCGCGCTTGTGCGTAATTTTTCTGAGCATCCAGCAATGCCATGAAATTGATACCACCCAGTTTGTATTGCTCTTGAGCGATCGTTAAATTTTGTTTTGCAATTTGCTCGGCTTCACTTTGAAGTTTTAGAGTTTGCGCGTCAGTTTCAATCGCTTTCAAAGAGTCAGCCACATTTCCAAAAGCATTGAGAACTGTATTTTTATATTGATAGAAGGCTGCCTCGTATCCAGCTTTTGCAGCCTTGACCTTTGAGCTCAAAGCTCCGCCATTGAAGAGGGGAGCACTCAGCCCTGCACCGATCGTCCAAAAACTAAATGGAGTGCTGAAATAGTTGCTGGTTGTTGCAGCAAGAGAGCCCACATTGGCGCTCAAATTGATTTGTGGGTAAAGGTTTGCTTTGGCCAAGCCCAAAAGTGCTATGTTTTGATTCAAGAGCGCTTCTGAAGCCAAAATATCTGGGCGATGTTTGACCAAGTCAGAGGGCAAGCTCAAAGGTAAATTTTTGGGCAAACTCAAATCGCTCAAACTGAGGGCATTCCAATCAAATTGGTTCGGCATGGTGCCAACCAGGGCAGCCAGCTGATTGCTCACTTGGTCCAGGGCTTTCTCAAGAGCTGGCAATCCAGCACGTGTTTGAGCCAGCAAAGAGCGTTGAGCCAGAACTGGTGCCAATCCAATGGCTCCCAAGCTCAATTGCTTTTCCATGATTTCCAACTGTTTGGCTTGCAAGGACAAAATCTCTTGGGTTTCTTTGATTTGATCCCTCAGAGCAGCTTGTTTGATGGCAGCAGTCATCACGTTGCCTGTGAGCGCCAATTCAGCTGCTCTGTATTGATAGATCTGGTACTGAGCCAAGGCAGCTTGGCTGGCAATGTTGCTTTTGTTGGCCCCAAACAAGTCAATCGTGTAGGAAACATTTACTGATGTGTTGTAGAGATCGGTCACCATTCCACCAGGAATGTTGGAACTCGTTTGTGACAAGCGCTCGCGAATGGGCGAGTACTGAGCATTCACGTTGGGTAATGCCAAGCTTCCGTAAGTGGCTTGAAAATTCGATTGTGCTTGCTGAAGCGACGCCCTGGCTGCATTCAAGTTGGAATTGTTGGACAAGGATTGTTTGATCAATTCGCTCAAGGGCTTGGATCCAAAAAGTGTCCACCACTCTTTGGGGACCATTTGACCCCACTCAAAGTGCTGCGATTGACCCGCACTGGAAGACAGCGCAGTAGCTGCTGTGTTCAACGCTAAATCAGCGTGGGTGAAGGCATTTTGGGCGCTTTGTGATTTTGGATCAGTGCTCAAATCTTGAGCCATTTTTTGGGGCTTTGCGCTCTCACCTTCAAGCTCAGTGGAAAGATCAAGCGGTGCAGCACAGGCACTCAAAAGTCCCAGGGTCAGAACGGCAAGACTGATTTGACTGCTCTTTTTGGCCAAAAACGAAAGGTTTGTCATATTGCTCGATGCATTAAAAGATAAGGGCTAGGTGGGCTAAGAAAAGGGCAACAATTCCACTCGCCTTGATGGTTTGGCACGAGAAAATCACCAAATTCAATGGGTAATTGGGCATTATCCCCAAAGAAATCAAGGCCCAGTGCCAGAAAGGGTCATTTTACGGGTTTAAGGTGAAAGTTTGACTGGCACTTTGTAAATAGTCTTTGAGTGCAATGGGGTTAAATTTTAGACATTGGTGTGCAGTCAACCAAGTCTGAAAGTGTAAAATGCCTCCATGAGCATTAAATCAGACAAATGGATCCGCAAAATGGCGGAAGAGACGGGCATGATCGAGCCCTTCGAGCCAGGACAAATACGCACCCATGAGGGGCAAAAAATCGTTAGTTATGGCACAAGTAGCTATGGCTACGATATCCGCTGTGCCCCTGAATTCAAGGTTTTTACCAACATTTACAGCACAGTGGTTGACCCCAAGAACTTTGATGAGCGCAGTTTTGTGGACATTCATGCCGATGTCTGTGTGATCCCTCCAAATAGTTTTGCTTTGGCAAGAACTGTTGAGTACTTTCGAATTCCAAGAAACGTTTTGACCATTTGCTTGGGCAAGAGTACCTATGCCCGATGCGGGATCATTGTGAATGTGACACCCTTTGAGCCCGAGTGGGAGGGTTATGTGACTCTGGAGTTCAGCAACACGACCCCTTTGCCGGCAAAAATTTACGCTGGTGAGGGCTGCGCTCAAGTCTTGTTCTTTGAAAGCGATGAGGTCTGTGAGACCAGCTACAAAGACAGAGGCGGCAAGTACCAAGGTCAAAGTGGCGTCACATTGCCCAAAACTTAGGGCTCAAAGTGAGCTTTGATGGCAACTTTGATCGAATGATGCGACAATACGTCTATCAATGAACGCATTTTCTAATTTACAGCTATCCCCTGGGATAGCCCGAGCCGTAGCCGAAATGGGCTACGAGTCAATGACTCCAATTCAAGCACAGGCCATTCCTGTGGTCTTGACAGGACAAGATGTGATGGGGGCCGCCCAAACAGGCACTGGGAAAACGGCTGCTTTTTCCCTTCCCTTGTTGCAGCGCCTCTTAAAGCACGAAAACACCTCCACCTCTCCCGCTCGCCATCCCGTTCGTGCCTTGGTGCTTTTGCCCACCCGTGAGCTTGCAGATCAAGTGGCAGCACAGGTCAAGTTGTACGCCAAATACATCAATTTGCGCAGCGCAGTTGTTTTTGGCGGCATGGACATGAAGCCACAAACAATTGAGCTAAAAAAAGGGGTTGAGGTTTTGGTGGCCACCCCTGGCAGATTGCTCGATCACATTGAAGCCAAGAACGTGGTTTTGAACCAAGTCGAATACGTGGTGCTTGATGAAGCCGATCGCATGCTAGACATTGGCTTTTTGCCCGATTTGCAGCGCATATTGAGTTATTTGCCCAAGCAAAGAACAACACTTTTGTTCTCTGCAACCTTTTCTCCCGAAATCAAGCGTTTGGCGAGCAGTTACTTGCAAAATCCAGTCACCATTGAGGTCGCGCGGCCCAATGAGACCGCCTCCACGGTCAGTCAACACTTCTATAGTGTGGGGGATGATGACAAACGCAGAGCCTTGAAGCAACTTGTGGTTCAAAACAAAATCACACAAGCCTTTGTGTTCGTTAACAGCAAACTGGGCTGTGCTCGATTGGCTCGCTCATTGGAGCGTGAAGGTTTGAAAACCACGGCGTTGCACGGTGATAAAAGTCAAGATGAGCGTTTGAAAGCGCTTGAATCGTTCAAGAGCGGTGAGGTCGATTTGCTCATTTGCACTGACGTGGCTGCCCGAGGATTGGACATCAAGGATGTACCTGCCGTCTTTAATTTTGATGTTCCCTACAACGCAGAGGATTACGTTCACCGCATTGGTCGCACGGGCAGGGCCGGTGCTTCTGGCTTGGCCATCAGCTTTGTCAACAGCTCGGATGCCAGGTTGGTGGGTGACATTGAAAAACTCATCAAGAAAAAAATTGAATTAGAACCCATTGAATTTGAAGGTGATTCGCAAAGAGGTTCTGATCGTCCAAGAAGAGAGTTCGATCGTGACGAGAATCGCAGCCACAAAGAGCGTGACACATCCTTTGGTCATTCAAGCTCAAGGGATTCACAGGACTTTCGCGCGCGCGCTCCAAGCAGAAATTACTCCCGCCCTCAGGCCCCACAGGACCCATTTTTTGACAAGCCATACGAGTCTAGTGTGAGTGAGGGGCAAACCCCTTCTTGGGAAGCTGCAGTCAAGCCCTCTACACGTTCCATTTCCGCCAATATCAAAACCAAGCGAAAAGTGGCGGCTCTGTTCAAAACGGAACCCACTTCCTCTTGATCGCTTTTGCTTTGATGCTCAAGTTGAAGTTGAGCGATTCAGGCAACTCAATTCACAGTTAGATGCCCTCTTATAGAGGGCATTATTCATTGAAAATGATTTCTGATGCTTCCATTGAAGGGGTTGAAATCCATTCGCCTTCAATGAGATGATCGCTGGGCAGTGGCGTGTGCAGATCAAGTTTATATTGAGGATGAGCGTTTGCATTTGGGTTTTGAGAGGGCAATTGAAACGCGCTCAATGACCTCCCCCAAACACATCCCGTGTCTAGGCAAATCACGTCTGAACGGTGTAAGCCGCCGACACTGGACCAGTGCCCAAAGGCAATTGGTCCTTGAGATGTGTTGCGTTGTGGTGCATCAAACCAAGGGAAAAAGCCTTCGGATTGACTTCCAATGGCAGACTTGGCTAAAAAGTCCAAACGTCCTTGCTCATCGCAAAACCGCATTCGAGTCATCGCATTGACTGCGAATCTCATGCGCGCCATGCCCGCGAGATCTGTGCTCCAAGGATGGCTGTCATTGCCGTACATACCCAACAAGAATTCAACATAGTCGTTGGTGCTCAACGCATTTTGAATTTCCTTGGACAATTGAAGCGTCAATTCTCGATCCCAGTTTGGATGGACTCCAGCGTGAACCAAGAGCAATCCTTGGACTTCCAGCGCTAGGGGTTGTTCTCGAAGCCAATTGACCATCTTTGAGCGATCATCGTGATGCAAAATATCTTGAACGGTGTCGCCATTCTTGAGCGGTCTGATCTCTTTTTCGACAGACAAGAAATGCAAGTCATGGTTACCAAGAATGCATTTGGCGCTGCCTTGAAGAGACATGATGCGCTTGATCACGCCCACGTTATCGGGCCCTCGGTTGATCAAGTCCCCCAAGAAGTAAACGCAATCGGTGCTTGGGGAGAAGCCAATTGTTTCCAGTAAATGCCCCAAGGTGGCGTTGCACCCTTGCAAGTCACCGATCAGGTAGTTGGACATGAGTGATATTGAAGCATTGAGTTGGACATGGGGGGAGGCACTTATAAACCCGTGATCATCGCTTTTTCAAGAGGTCTTTTGCACTTAGAAAATCGGCTGGTTTGGCAGCAAGTTTGGCCATTTCTTTTTTGATCTCGTCTTTGACATGGTCTTTGACAGATTCCTGCATCGCTTTGACACGCATTTCGAGGTAATGTTTTTTTGCTTTTGCGATGTCGTTAGAAAAAAGATCGAGCGCCCTTTGCCATAAAAAGGCATTCAATTTACCCGACTCAATTTCTTTGAGAGCAGTCTGGTAAATGATATCTTGGTCGTTGTCGTTCATTTTGAATGGTTCATTTGCGCACTTGTGATGGGGCAGTAAAGCTTTGTTCAACGAAGCACGTGCTTCTCAAAAGGATGGAGACTCAAGTCTCATTGGATGAGGCGATTTGTTTGAAGCCACAATTCAAGAGTTTGCTTCACCCTTGTCATTAATTTTGGGGATGAGTGTGATAACCAGTGATGCGATCGACTTCAGCTTTTGAGCCCAAAATCACGCTCACCCGTTCGTGCAAACTCGTTGGATCGATGTCCAAGATGGGTTTGAGACCGTTGGTGCTTGCGCCCCCGGCTTGCTCAACCAGCCAGCTCATGGGGTTGGCTTCGTACATCAATCTGAGTTTCCCAGGCTTGTTGGGCTCTCTTTTATCCCATGGATACATGAACACACCGCCTCGTGTGAGGATGCGATGGACATCAGCAACCATGGAAGCAATCCAACGCATGTTGAAGTTCTTGCCTCTCACGCCCTCAGTGCCCGCCAGGCATTCGTCGACGTAGCGTTTGACAGGAGCATCCCAGTGGCGCATGTTGCTCATGTTGATGGCAAATTCTTGCGTCTCTTGAGGAATTTGAATATTTTCATGAGTCAATATGAACGACCCTTGCTCTTTGTCTAGGGTGAACATTTCAACACCGTCGCCGACCGTCAAAACCAATGTGGTTTGAGGTCCATACACGCAGTAGCCTGCAGCCACTTGATTTCGGCCGCTTTGCAGGAAGTCTTGAGTACACACCTCAGTGCCACTTGAGGTTTTTTTAAGCACACTGAAGATGGTGCCAATGCTCACATTGACATCAATGTTGCTGGATCCATCCAAAGGGTCAAACAACAACAAGTACTCACCTTGTGGATAGCGATTGGGCACAACGTGAATTTCTTCCATTTCTTCACTGGCCATCGCAGCCAAGTGACCACCCCATTCGTTGGCTTCAATCAAGACTTCATTGGCGATGATGTCGAGCTTTTTTTGAACCTCACCTTGAACGTTCTCAGAATGTGCACTGCCTAAAACACCGCCCAATGCTCCTTTGGTCACGGCATGACTGATGCTCTTGCAAGCGCGAGCAACCACCTCCAGTAAAAGTCTTAGCTCTGGCGTGATATGACCTTTGGTCCTTTGTTTTTCAACCAAATAGCGTGATAGAGAAACGCTCATGCTTTCTCTCCTTCCGTTGGGGTCGCCTTGGTGCTCTCTAAGGCTTTGTTGATCACCTCTTTGACATCTTTGCTGAGATCAGATTTAGCTGCCACTCTCTTCAATGCCTCGTGAGCCGCAGTTTTATAAGGCTCAGCCAACTGAGTCCAGCGGTCCATGGCCCTGGCCAAACGGGCGGCAACTTGAGGGTTAAAAGCATCAATCTCGATCACCCGTTCTGCCCAAAACACGTAGCCAGAGGCGTCCGATTTGTGAAAAGCGCCGGGGTTGGACATGCAAAAGCTAAAAATCAATGACCGAGCGCGGTTGGGATTTTTGATCTGAAAGTCTGGGTGTAGCATCAGTTGCTTGACTTTTTGCAGCACACTGGTGTCACGCTCACAGGCGCTTGCTTGAAGAGCGAACCATTTGTCAAGCACCAACGCTTCCTTGCTGAATTGATTGTAGAAATGTGTCAACGCGTTTTCTGCCAAGGCTTGACCGCTTTGAACCAATGCCGAGAGCGCCGCAAACTTCTCTGTCATGTTTGATGCGTCTTTGAATTTTTGGTAAGTGACACC
>CAIPII010000184.1 GCA_903865035.1 uncultured Burkholderiales bacterium
CTGAACACGGGCAGCGCCCACACCCACAAACATTTCCACAAAATCTGAGCCAGAGATGCTGAAGAAAGGCACCTTGGCCTCACCTGCAATGCCTTTGGCCAAGAGTGTTTTACCCGTGCCAGGTGGCCCCACCAATAGCAAACCCCTTGGAATTCGACCGCCTAATTTTTGGAATTTTTGTGGGTCCTTTAAAAAGTCCACCACTTCCTTGACCTCTTCCTTGGCCTCATCGCACCCAGCAACATCGGCAAAGGTCACGGTGTTGTTGTTTTCATCGAGCATGCGCGCCTTGCTCTTGCCAAAGCTGAAGGCGCCGCCTTTGCCCCCACCTTGCATTTGACGCATGAAGTAAATCCACACACCAATCAAAAGCAACATGGGGCCCCAAGAGACCAAGAGCGTCATGATCAGTGAGCCCTCTTCTCTGGGCTTGACGTCAAACTTCACACCATTGGCAATCAAATCGCCAACGAGTCCACGGTCCAAATAAGTTGCATTCGTTCTCAGGTGACGCTCATCCTCAGTCACAGCCAAGATCTCTGTGCCGCCTTGACCCTCTTGAATGGTCGCATTTTTAATGTGCTTGGCCCTGACCTCATCGAGGAAGTCTGAGTAAGCAATGTAGGTGCTAGAGGAGGAGACCGTTTTATCGAACTGCTTGAAGACAGTGAACAGCACAAGACCAATGACGAGCCATACGGCAACTTTTGAGAACCATTGATTGTTCAATGAGGGCTCCAATCGGAAAATAAAGCAAAAGATCACTCAATAGGTGATATGGCTACCATTTTAGACATTTCAAGGCTAGAGGACACACCTTGGGGTCATTTCGGGCAGATTTAACATCACATTATGACCAAAAGAGGCCTGTGAGGTACTTTGCAAATGCTTCTTGGCTGTAATTTGTCTCTAAAGAGCAAAAAAGAAGCCCCCGCTCACCACCATTTGCCCTCAAAACCACCTTGATTCAAAGAAAACCAGCCTCAATCACCCTCTTGGCTCAAGGGTGTCTTCAACCCCATGCCCACCAAAAAAGTCTCTGATGATTTGTCCCTTGAGGCCTTGGGCTTGATCGGTTTGACGCGCACAAAATTTTCTTTAAAGAGCTTGACCAATTGGCTGTAACCACTGCCGTGAAAGACTTTGGTCACCAATGCGCCATCCCTTTTGAGGTGCAGTTGGCTGAATTCAATCGCCAATTCGACCAAGTGTGCAATGCGAGCTGCATCGGCTGATTCAATGCCAGAGAGGTTGGGCGCCATATCAGACACCACCACATCAACCAATCGCCCCTCAAGCCTTTGAGCCAAAACTTCCAGCACCTCTGGCTCACGAAAGTCACCTTGAATGAATTGCACACCTTCAACGGCTTCCATGGGCAAAATATCCAAAGCAATGATGGTGCCGTTGAGCTGCCCAATGGCAGCGCCATCGGGAGAGAGGCGGCGACGAACGTATTGACTCCACGCACCTGGAGCGCTGCCCAAATCAACCACCCAGTCTCCTGGATGAATGAGCTTCAATTGCTCATCGATCTCTTTGAGTTTGTAGGCCGCGCGAGCACGGTACCCCTCCTTCTTGGCCAATTTGACATAGGTATCGTTGACGTGGTCATTGAGCCATGATTTATTGACTTTTTTGCTCTTGGTTTTGATCTTCACTGGTTTTGTGTCCTCATAGCGTGGATAATACCCTTATGCCTGCAATTATTTTGTCCCCCGCTCTTCGCAAAGAGCACCGAGCCTTGGCCCACCACTTGGATCCCGTCGTGATGATTGGGTCTGATGGCCTCACCGAGAACGTTCTTCATGAAATCGATCAAGCCTTGAACGCTCACGGTTTGATCAAAGTCAGAGCCCAAGGTGATGACCGAGTCGCAAGAGAGGCCCTCTTTCAGACTTTGGCCGATCAACTGAGCGCTGCTCCCATTCAACACATTGGCAAGCTCTTTGTGCTTTGGCGCACGCCTCGCCCCAAAGAGAAAACCCAAGATCCCGAGAGAATGCGCGGCCCAAAGGATTTCAAAGTCTTGAAATACTCCTCGCGCGGAGGTCAAAGACCTGAGGTGAAAACCCTGCGCGTTTTGGGCAATCAACGCTTGACCACGGGCGGTCAGGTCAAGCGCGCAAAACCCAAACAAAAATCGATCAAAAAGTCCTCTTTGGGCTGATGACTCCAAGCCCCCAAAGCTCACGCTTTGGGCCTGGCAAAGTCGCTCAACTGCTTGGCCGACAAAAGCCACATCAGTGCATAAACAGCACTGCCTAAACCATGCCATAAAGCCCTCTCTTGGGGCTCTGACTGGGTGATTTTTCCAATCACCACTGCCAGCATGAAGGCGGACAAAACAACGTTGAGCCCTGGAGCCCAAAGGATGGTGGTCAAACTCGAGCGCTCACCCAGTGCTTTGATCCAAAGCGTCCAAGTTCTCCTCAAAATCGCAATCAAGCTCACGCCCAAAACCAAAAGAGACTCCATGACAAAGAGCTCTCCTGCCACCGCTCCTGCCAGGGCTTTGGGGCTCAAGAGAATGAAGAGCATGGGCACCACCACTCCCCCAACCACTGTCAAACTGCCCCACAAAAGGGCATTGAGCATGAGGTCAAGCCAAGCGCCAAAGCGACTCCACATGGAGGAGGCCTCAGATATAGGAGACCCCAATGATTTCATAGCGTTTTTGCCCTCCAGGAGCGTCCACAATGGCAACGTCTCCATCCTCTTTGCCAATCAAGGCTCTTGCAATTGGTGAGCTCACATTGATGAGTCCCAGCTTCAAGTCTGCCTCATCCTCGCCCACGATCTGGTAGGTCACCTTCTCAGAGGTGTTCTCGTCCTCTAACTCCACCGTCGCGCCAAACACCACCTTGCCATCGGCATCCAAGGCAGAAGGATCGATCACTTGAGCAACAGACAACTTGCCTTCAATTTCTTGAATACGGCCCTCAATGAAGCCTTGGCGATCTTTGGCTGCATCGTACTCGGCGTTTTCACTCAAGTCACCTTGAGCACGTGCCTCAGCGATCGCATTGATGACGGAGGGACGCTCAACGGTTTTGAGTCGATGCAATTCCTCTTTGAGCTTTTCAGCTCCGCGCTTGGTGATTGGAACGGTGGCCATGACTGAGACTCCTAAAAACAAAAAAATTCGGGGCACATCAAATCTTGATTTGCCCCAATCCACCTTTGACTTCAAAGCACCCTTGTTGGGGTGAGTGAAAGACAAGAGGTTATGACGATTGATGTGCACAAGCGTTTTTTTTAAAAGCGCTTGTGCTTACCTCGCGACTCACAACTGGGCGTGCAACTCTTGAAGAGAATAAACGTCCAAATTGTTCATGTACTTCATCCCCTCCACTGCCGCTTGTGCTCCAGCAATGGTGGTGAATGTGGTCACTCTAGAGAGCAACGCGGTGGTTCTGATTTGACGAGAATCGGCAATGGCATTGCGACGCTCCTCAACCGTGTTGATGACCAAAGCAATTTCATTGTTCTTGATCATGTCCACCACGTGAGGGCGACCTTCAGTGACTTTGTTGACCACGGTCACATCGATGCCGGCGGCCTGTATGGCCTGAGCCGTGCCTTTGGTGGCCACCAACTCAAAACCCATGGAGACCAATTCTTGGGCAATCAACACCGCTTTGGGTTTGTCGGTATTTTTAACGGTCAAAAAGACTCGCCGGACCGCGTCACTCGCACGGGGCAACTTCGTTCCTGCGCCGATTTGGCTCTTTACAAAAGCCTCACCAAAGGTCTTTCCAACGCCCATGACCTCGCCCGTGGACTTCATCTCAGGACCCAAAATCGTATCCACACCTGGAAACTTCACAAAGGGGAATACTGCTTCTTTGACACTGAAATAAGGAGGCGTGACCTCATCATGAATGCCTTGAGACGCCAAGCTTTGACCTGCCATGCAGCGAGCCGCCACCTTGGCCAATTGAATCCCTGTGGCCTTGGAGACAAAAGGCACGGTTCTAGACGCCCTTGGGTTGACCTCCAAAACATAGATCACATCTTGATCGTTCGCACGTTGAATGGCGAACTGCACATTCATCAACCCCACCACCTTGAGCGCTTTGGCCATGGCTTGGGTTTGACGCTTGAGCTCAACAATCGTGGCCTCAGAGAGTGAGTAAGGTGGCAAAGAGCAAGCGGAGTCACCGCTGTGGACGCCAGCTTGTTCAATGTGCTCCATCACTCCACCAATGAAGGTGACTTGACCGTCGCTCAAGCAGTCCACATCGCACTCAATGGCGTCGTTCAAGAATCGATCGAGCAACACGGGAGAGTCATGGCTCACCTTGACCGCCTCTCGCATGTAGCGCTCCAAATCGCGTTGCTCATGCACGATCTCCATGGCACGACCACCTAGCACGTAGCTTGGGCGCACCACCAAGGGGTAGCCCAAGATGTTGGCGTGCTCCAAGGCCTCTTCTTGTGTTCTGGCCGTTGCATTGGGAGGCTGCTTCAAGCCCAACTCATGCAAGAGCTTTTGGAAGCGTTCGCGATCTTCTGCCGCATCGATCATGTCTGGGCTTGTGCCAATGATGGGCACACCAGCGGCCTCTAGACCAAGAGCCAACTTCAAAGGTGTTTGACCTCCGTACTGAACAATGACGCCAACGGGCTTTTCTTTGTCGACAATTTCCAGCACATCCTCAAGCGTCAAAGGCTCAAAGTAAAGCCTGTCGCTGGTGTCGTAATCGGTTGAGACGGTCTCAGGGTTGCAGTTGACCATGATCGTTTCATAGCCATCTTCTCTCAAAGCCATGGCTGCGTGCACGCAGCAATAATCAAACTCAATGCCTTGTCCAATTCGGTTGGGCCCGCCACCCAAGACCATGATCTTTTTGGCATCGGTGGGTTGAGACTCGCACTCCTCGTCGTAACTGGAGTAGAGGTACGCGGTCTTGGTCTCAAACTCGGCAGCACAGGTGTCAACACGCTTGTAAACAGGTCTGACCCCAAACTCATGACGCTTGGCGCGCACGTTTTGCTCGGTCGATTTGAGCAACTTGGCCAGCCTTCGGTCTGAAAATCCCTTTTGCTTGAGCTGCCTCATCTCTTGAGCGCTCAAATCATGCAAAGCGTGCTTTTCAAGCTCCAACTCGATTTTGACAATGTCTTCGATTTGGCGCAAAAACCATGGATCGATTCGGGTGAGGTCAAACACCTCTTGAACGCTCATGCCCATTGCAAAAGCATCTCCAACATACCAAATTCGCTCTGGTCCTGGCGCGCCAAGCTCTTTTTCTAAAATTTCTCTGTCTTGGGTCTTCTCATTCATGCCGTCGACCCCAACTTCCAATCCTCTCAAGGCCTTTTGGAAGGACTCTTGGAAGGTGCGACCCATGGCCATCACTTCCCCCACAGATTTCATCTGTGTGGTCAAACGAGAGTCGGCAGTTGGAAACTTCTCAAACGCAAAGCGAGGAATCTTGGTGACCACGTAATCGATGCTGGGCTCAAAGGAGGCTGGTGTGAGACCACCTGTGATTTCGTTGCTCAATTCATCCAAGGTGTAACCCACAGCCAACTTGGCAGCAACTTTGGCAATTGGAAAACCCGTGGCTTTGGAAGCCAAGGCTGAGGAGCGCGAGACCCTGGGGTTCATCTCAATGACCACCATGCGACCATCGACCGGGTTGATGGAGAACTGTACGTTGCTGCCACCCGTGTCAACGCCGATCTCTCGCAAAACCGCCAAAGAGGCGTTGCGCATGATTTGGTACTCTTTGTCAGAGAGGGTTTGTGCAGGAGCCACGGTGATTGAGTCACCGGTGTGCACCCCCATGGGATCCAAATTCTCGATTGAGCACACGATGATGCAGTTGTCCGCTTTGTCGCGCACGACTTCCATCTCGTACTCTTTCCACCCCACCAAAGACTCTTCAATCAAAAGCTCACTGGTCGGAGAGGCCTCAATGCCACGTTTGCAAATGGTCTCAAACTCTTCTGCGTTGTAGGCAATCCCTCCGCCCGTTCCGCCCAGCGTGAAACTGGGACGAATGACCACAGGAAAGCCCAAGGTCTTTTGCACATCCCAGGCCTCAGCCAACGTGTGAGCAATTCCTGATCGCGCTGAGCCCAGTCCAATTGAAGTCATGGCCTCTTTGAACTTTTGACGGTCCTCGGCCTTGTCAATCGCTTCTGGAGAGGCTCCAATCAACTCAACCTTGTACTTCTCCAACACACCGTTGTGCCACAAATCCAAGGCGCAATTGAGCGCGGTTTGTCCACCCATGGTTGGCAATATGGCATCAGGCCTTTCTTTGGCAATGATTTTCTCAACCGTTTGCCATGTGATGGGCTCAATGTAGGTCACATCCGCCGTATCGGGGTCGGTCATGATCGTGGCAGGGTTGGAGTTGATCAAAATGATCTTGTAGCCCTCTTGGCGCAAAGCGCGACAGGCTTGAACGCCGGAGTAATCAAACTCACATGCCTGACCAATGATGATGGGGCCTGCCCCGATGATCAAAATACTTTTCAGATCTGTACGCTTAGGCATGATGGCCCTCCATCATTGTGACAAAGCGGTCAAACAAGTAGCCGATGTCTTGTGGTCCAGGGGAAGCCTCTGGGTGTCCTTGGAAACAAAACGCAGGACAGTCCACTCTTTTGAGACCTTGAATCGAGCCGTCGAATAAAGAGACATGCGTGACCTTTAGATGTGCAGGCATGTTCTCAGGGTTCACGGCAAAGCCATGGTTTTGGCTGGTGATGCTCACCTTTGAGCTCTCCAAATCTTGAACCGGGTGGTTTGCACCATGGTGACCGAATTTCATTTTGAAAGTTTTTGCACCCGAGGCCAAAGCCATGATTTGATGACCCAAGCAAATCCCGAAAAGGGGTACTTTGAGGTCCATGAAAGTCTTGGCCGCTTCGATGGCGTAATCACAGGGCTCAGGGTCTCCTGGGCCGTTGGAGAAAAAGACGCCATTGGGCTTCATGGCCATCACCTCAGCAGCAGATGTTCGAGCTGGAACCACCGTCACCCGAGCGCCTCGCTCACTGAGCATGCGCAAGATGTTGTGCTTGACTCCGAAGTCATAGGCCACGACGTGGTGGAGTTCACCAGAGCGAGTGGCTGCATTGGAGAAACCGTGCCCCAGATGCCATTCACCTTCACTCCAAGGGTATGTCTGAGCAGTGCTGACCTTTTGCGCCAAGTCCAGGCCCGACATGCTCGGAGCCGATTGAGCCAAACTCAGGGCCTCGCGCTCGATGTCTGGCGTGATGACTTGCCCAGGCTCTAGACCCCAAAGGGTTGCGTTTTGTGCACCATGGGTGCGCAAGTGGCGAGTCAAACGACGCGTATCAATGCACGCAATGGCAGGCGTGTTCTCGCGCTTTAAGTACTCATACAAAGAGAGTTCACTTCTGAAGTTAGAAGGTGGTGTTGGCAAATCTTTGATGATCAAGCCGCTGGCATGAATGGACTTGGACTCCATGTCCTCCATGTTGATGCCGTAGTTGCCAATGTGGGGATAGGTGAGCGTCACCATTTGCTGGGTGTAGCTGGGGTCGGTCAAAATTTCTTGGTAACCCGTGAGAGAGGTGTTGAAAACCACCTCACCCACTGAGCGAGTACTTGCCCCGATGGACTGACCATGAAAGACCGTGCCGTCTGCTAAAGCCAAAATGGCGGGTGGGTGTTGACCCTGAAGAGACAAAAGCACTGGGTTCTCCGTTTGCGTTCGGTTAGAGCGGCCCAGCTTCTCTAAAAAAGTTCAAAGCAAACAAAAAAGGGCGTTCTTTCGTATTAAAAAAGATCAATCACCCAAAAGTGTGTGTGTTTTGTACTCGTTTGTTCGGGGTTTGACTTTACAGTAAGCTGGGTTTGCGCGTGAATATTTTTTGCTTGGAAAGCCCCCTATTATAGTGCACCTTCACCCCCGAGAGAGTGCGGAGTGGTACAAAAAAATGGACGCTGCAGCCGCCACATTCAATGACTCTTGCCCGTTGGGCTGAGAGATTCGAACCGTTTGGTCCGCCATGGCAAGGAGTTCATGCGACAAGCCCTGCCCCTCGTGGCCCATCATCCAAGCACAGGGACTTGGCAAAGTCCCGTGAGCCATCAATTCGTGCAAGTACTCGCCTTGGTGAGAGCTGGTGGCCAATTTGGGAATGCCAAGATTGGCCACGTCTTCAATGGACAAAGTCTCCCTCAAATGAAGGCCAAAATGCGCGCCCATTCCGGCCCTGAGCACCTTGGGACTCCAAAGGGCCACTGTGCCTTTGATGGCCAAGACTTGTTCGCATCCAAAGGCAGCAGCGCTCCTGAGCATCATGCCAACATTGCCTGCGTCTTGGAGTCGGTCCAGCACGAGCGTCATCACTTGAGGCCGAATGGGCATTTCTTGTTGCAGTGCACATTCAAATCCAAAGTGCTGAGAGGATTCGAGCGCACTCAACTCCTCAAACATTGCATCCGTGATCACCAAATTTTGTTGGGCATAATTTTGTGTTTTGACTGGCATTTGCCCCCAAGCACTTTCAGTGAACACACCGCGCAGTGCCAAGACACCTTTTTGCATGGCGGCTTCGCACAAATGCTCTCCCTCAATCCAATAGGTTTGTGTTTTGCGATAGTGTTGACGCTCAAGCGCCAAGCGCTTCAATTGCTTGAAGGTGGAGTTGTCTTTGGAGGTGATCAGCAATGGAGGGGCAGGTGTGGTCATGGCATTCAACAAGTGGGGCAATCATGCCCATTCAACGCGCAAATAATTTTAATTCGATGCCACAAAGTGTAAGCGAGGCAAAACCCCTTAAAGCTCAGTGCTCGCCAAAGAAGACCCTTTGCCACCACTCTCCTTGAGCGGCTCATCCAAGGGATAGCTTAGCAACTGCGGTCGAGCGATCAATTGCTTGCCAACTGGCGCAAAACTTCTTCGATGCCATGGGGTCACACCCAAGGTGCTCATGGCCAAGGCATGGGCCTGGGTCCCGTAGCCTTTGTGCTTGGCAAAACCATAACCCGGATATTCACTCTCTAATTTTTCGCACCACAGATCCCGATGCACTTTGGCCAAAATGGAAGCCGCTGAGATCGACTGCATCCGATCATCCCCTCCCACCAATGCAAAGCAACTCATGGGCAAATTGGGCAAACGGTTTCCATCGACCAAGACTTGTCGAGGTTCGATAGGTAAGCTCAGCACAGCGCGACGCATGGCCAAAAGCGTTGCTTGCAAAATATTGAGTTCATCAATTTCTTGCACACTTGCCTCTTCAATCGCATAGCAAAGTGCGTGTTTTTTGATGAGGAGAGACAAAGATTCTCGTTTTTGAGCGCTCAACTTCTTGGAGTCCGCCAAACCGTCGATGGGGCGATCAGGATCCAAAATCACAGCTGCCGCCACCACAGGTCCGACCCAAGGCCCCCTACCCGCCTCATCCACCCCAGCACTCAATGTCTCTAGAGGATCCCAACTCACCAAATCCAAGTCATATTTTGGCGCGCGCGGCCTCACGCCCTTCATGCCTTGCAACCCGAATCCAAAACTTGCCGAACCGCTTGGGCGCACAAGGCGCTGGTGTCTTGCATCAAGGTTTGATGCAGCTCAGTGAAGCGTTGCACGAGCGATTGGCCACGCGCGGGGTCTTCCAACCAAGCCAAAGTGGCTTTTGACAAATGCTCAGGCGTCGCCTCAGATTGCAACAACTCAGGCACCACGAAATCTTGACACAAAATATTGGGTAGCCCAACCCAAGGCTGTAAGCGCTGGCGCTTCATGATTTGCCAAGACAAAGCATTCATGTGGTAAGCAATCACCATAGGGCGCTTAAAGAGCGCCGCCTCCAGTGTTGCGGTGCCGCTGGCAATGAGTGCCACATCACAACTGGCCAAGCAAGCGTGTGACTCTCCCACCATCACTTTCACACAATCGTCCAGCCCCATGGATTTGACCTCAGCACTCAAGGCCTGGAAAAACACCCTGGGTGTGGGCAAGACGAATTGCAACTGCGCATTGGCGCCGCGCATGAGCTGCGCTGCTTGAAGGAAGCGACGCCCCAAATGCTTGATCTCACTCGCTCTGGATCCAGGCATCAAGGCAACCACCGGCTTTGAGACTTGCAGACCCAAATGGGTGCGCGCCAAATCGCGATCAGGCTCCAGCGGTATGGTTTGAGCCAAAGGGTGCCCCACATAAGTCGCGCTGATGCCATGGGCGCGCAACAACTCCACCTCAAAGGGAAACAGGCAGAGAACGTGGTCTACGCTTGCAGCAATCTTTGCAATGCGATTGGCCCTCCAAGCCCACACCGAGGGACAAACGAACTGAACGCTTGGAATGCCTCGCTCTTTGAGCGCACGGGCCAAATCCAAATTGAAGTCTGGCGCATCCACCCCAATGAAAAGGTCTGGACGCTCGCTCAGGCACTGCGATTTGAACGCGTTTCTGATCGAGACAATCTCTCTGTAGTGCATCAGCACTTCGAAGTAACCACGAACGGCAAGCCTCTCACTGGGCCATCTCGCCTCAAACCCCAAGGCCTGCATGCGCTCTCCTCCAATGCCAAAAACATGCAAAGGCTCAAAGCGATCCATGAGCCCTTTGATGAGCAAAGAGGCCAAAAGATCTCCAGAGACCTCCCCCGCCACCATGGCCACTCTTAGGGTTTGATCGCCAAAGGGCTCGAGAGTTGAAATGGTCATGTGCCTGAGAATAAGAGATTGAATCCGCTTTTTTGTTCTGGTCTTTTCAAGTCAGCCTCTTTGAGTGATGAGCCGCGCCAAAAGGGAGCACTGAACAAACAAAACGCTATTGAGAAAAACCCAATCAGCGAACGATGCCGCGTTGGGCGTTGTTGTGCGCTAAAAAGCCCAACATGTCGTCCACATCTGCCACTGCCTCAGGATGGGTGAGCTTGAGGGCCAAGATGTGTTCTTGTGCAGCGTGAAGCGTCAACTCATCTCGGTAGAGGTATTTGTGCATCAACTTCACAGCGTGAATGCGCTCCGGCGAGAAGCCCCTTCGCTTCAAACCTTCAAAGTTCATCGATCTGGCCTTTGCGGGTTGCCCCTGCGCCATGACAAAGGGCGGCAAGTCGGCGAACAAAAGTGCATTCATTGCGGTGAAACTGTGTTTGCCAATTCGACAAAACTGATGCACCACCGTGAAGCCACCCAAAATGACCCAGTCTTCCACCACCACGTGACCCGCCAATTGCGTGTTATTGGCAAAGATGGTCTGGTTGCCCACTTGGCAGTCATGGGCCAAGTGAACGTAGGCCATGATCCAATTGTCATCCCCCAAACGCGTGACACCCTGGTCAGAGGCTGTGCCGATGTTGAAGGTGCAGAATTCTCGAATGGTGTTTCGATGCCCAATGACCAACTCAGTGGGCTCGCCTGCATACTTTTTATCTTTAGGAATGGCAACCAAAGAATTGAACTGAAAAAATCGGTTGTCCTGACAAATGGTGGTGTGGACTTCAATAACGCAAATGGCCCCCACTTGGGTTCCTTCACCGATGCGAACGTGTGGCCCAATGACGCTGTAGGGTCCAACACTCACTGAGCTGTCCAACTCCGCTTGAGGGTCCACCAAAGCCGTTGGGTGTATGAGTGAATGCGCTTTAGTCATGGGCTACAGGGTTGAGGGGGTATGAAAAATGATGCAGTCTAGGTCAAAAGACACTATGCAAAGCCCTCAAGGCTTGGCCACTGATCTCACGGTGCACATCAAGGAGGCCTCGCTTGCAAGCTCCTCTCCAACCCAAGCCTTGGCCGTGAATTTGAACATGCCCGCTCGCATGCGGTCCAAGGTCACATCCAAAATCAATTGATCACCTGGCTCAACGGGACGCTTAAAGCGCGCGCCATCGATGCCTGCAAAATAGTAAACCGACTGATCATCGGGCGCAGAGCCCAAGGTGTCAAACGCCAAAAGTGCAGCTGCCTGAGCCAAAGCTTCCAAGATCAGCACCCCAGGCATCACCGGGTGATGGGGAAAGTGACCCACAAAAAAAGGCTCGTTGATGGAGACGTTTTTAAGCGCCTTGATGCGCACACCGTGTTCGATCTCCAATACGCGATCCACCAAAAGAATGGGATAGCGGTGAGGCAGTTGTTTGAGAATTTGATGGATGTTCATGGTTCGGTGCTTTTATTTTTGTAAACTTTGCTCAAGGGCACGCAATCTCTCGCGCATGCGGTGAAGTTGCTTTAAGGTGACGGCATTCTTTTCCCAATTTGCGTTTTCGTCGATGGGGAAAAATCCAGTGTAATGTCCAGCCTTGGAGATCGATTTTGTCACAACACTGGCGGCAGAGATGTTAACGTGATCGGCCACAGTCAAATGACCCAAAACCACTGCCGCGCCACCAACCGTGCAATGCTTGCCAATTTTGGCGCTTCCCGCAACACCCACACATGCGGCCATGGCGGTGTGCTCTCCGATGTGAACATTGTGAGCGATTTGGACCAAATTATCCAATTTCACACCTCTCTCGATCACGGTGTCGTCCAAGGCGCCACGGTCTACACAACTGTTGGCACCAATCTCCACATCTTGCTCAATCCTCACAGCACCCAGCTGCTCAATCTTAACCCAGCCCTCAGCGCTCTTGGCAAAACCAAACCCATCGGCGCCAATGACAACCCCCGAGTGCAAGATCACGCGCTCAGCGATCGTGCACCTCTCGCCAACGCTCACTCGAGACTTGAGCCAAGAATGGGCTCCAATTTTGGCATCCCTCTCCACGACACAAAATGGACCAATTCGAGCGCTTGGGTCCACAAGAGCACTTGGATGAATGTAGGCTGTTGGGTGCACGAGGGGCTCATCTTCTGGGTGCAAGGCAAATGACTGAGCCTGCCACCACTGGGTGAGGCGTGCGTAATAAAGATAGGGCTGATCGGTGACGATCAAAGGCTGAGTGGAGCGGGCCAGGTGCTGGTGTGCGCTTGAGAGGATGACCGCACCTGCTTCAGAGCTCGAGAGCTCCTTGGCGTATTGCGCGGAGCTCAGAAAGGTGATGTCTTGGGGACCCGCCAGGCTCAAAGGGGAAATGCGTGAGACCCGAACATCCCCATTGCCCACCAAAGCGCCCCCTAGGGCGTGGACGATGTCTGCCAGCCGAAAGGACACAAAGGCCTTATTTTGAGGGAGCCGATAAGCCAGAGGCGCCACTGGAAGCTCCAGCAGCTGCTGGCATGCCGCTTTGGGCATTGATGGCTTTGATCACTTTATCGGTGATGTCGTGCTTGGGGTTGATGTAGACCGCCTCTTGCAAGACCAAGTCATATTTCTCACTCTCGGCCACTTGGCGGACCACGCGATTGGCTTTTTCCAGCACTTGCTGGAATTCCTCGTTTTTGCGCGTGTTCAAGTCCTCTTGGAATTCACGTCTTCTTCTTTGAAACTCACGGTCCTCATCGACCAATGACTTTTGACGGCTCATGCGTTGCGACTCAGACAAAGTGGGCGCGTCACGGTCAAGTTTTTCAGAAGCCGTTTTGAGCGAGTTGCCCATTTCAACCAAATCTTTTTCACGCTTGGAGAACTCTTGCTCAAGTTTGATTTGAGCAGCCTTGGCCGTATTGGCTTCTCGGAAAATTCGATCCGTGTTGACAAAACCAACTTTAAACTCTTGCGAGTGAGCCAAGCCAACACCACCCAGGCAAAGGGCAATGAGTAAGGAACGAATGGTAGTTTTCATCAAAATGAGGTCCCAATTTGAAATTGCAATTTCTGAATTCTATCGCCTTCGATGGTATGAATCGGGTTGGCGATGGCAAATCTGAGGGGTCCCATGGGTGAGACCCAGCTGATACCCATACCGTAGGAGCTTCTCAAGCTTCCAAGTTTAATGGGTTCAAACTCTGTGTACACATTTCCCATGTCGTAAAAGGCATACAGACGCAGGGATTTGTCGTTTCCAGCGCCTGGAAATGGAATGAAAAACTCGGCATTCATGACCACCTTCTTGGCACCACCCACCACCAAGCCAGTGATGTCCCTGGGCCCCAAGGAGCCTTGATCAAAGCCCCTCACCGAGCCCAAACCGCCCACATAGTAGTTCTTGAAAATGGGGTAAGGCTGTCCGTCCAGACCTCTTCCCAGACCGATTTCGCTGTTCAAGGCAAAACTGTATTGCTTGGAAAACGGATAGTACACCTGGTACTGCGCGCCACTTCTGATGTACTTGGCTTGTCCGATGCCAGAGATATCAGAGTAAATTCTGGACACCACCCCTCGGGTTGGCGCCATCACACTGTCTCTGGAGTCTCGCAACCAACCCAAATTGATGGGCAATGCATTGCTCGTGAATCCAAAACGATTTGCATAATCCAAATACGATGCAGGAATACTTGTGCCTTGCACAATGGTGGTTTCCTCGGCTGACACGCCCATAGAGAAGCGATCGATCTCATTGATCGGGATACCAAATCGCATCCCCATGGCTGATGAGACCATGCGGTAATTACCCGCCTCATCGTTGTAGGGTCGAGTTGAACGATGGGTGAAGTCAAAGGTTCTGGATATGCCGTCTTCTGTGAAATACGGATTGGTGGTGTTGATCGTGAAGACTTGGTTGTACTTGCTGGTGCTCACAGATGTGCCCAAGAAGTTGCCTGTACCAAAGATGTTATCTTGCTGAATACCGAAGGTCAAAAAGAGCTTCTCATAGGACGAAAAACCCGCTCCCAATTGCAAAGAACCCGTGGGCTTTTCAACCACGGTCACGAGCAAATCGACCTGATCTTGAGACCCTGGGACATCTTGGGTTTCGATGGAGACATCCTTGAAGTAGCCCAACCTCTCGACCCTATCGCGTGAGAGTCGGATGCGGTCTCCATCGTACCAAGCCGACTCCATTTGACGAAACTCGCGTCGAATGATCTCATCGCGAGTTTTAGAGTTACCCGCCAAATTGATGTTTCTGATGTAAGCGCGCCGTGAGGGGTCTGCTTGCAGCACGATGTTGACTTGGTTGTTGCTGTGGTCAATGTCTGTGCGTGGCTCAATGCGGGCAAATGCGTAGCCGAAATTGCCGTAGTACTCGGTCATCGCTTTGATGGTCTGGGTCACATCGTTGGCGTTGTAGGTTTGCCCCACTTTGATTCCCACCAAGGCTTTGAACTCCTCATCACGACCCAAGAAGTAACCTTCCAACTGAATGCCTGAGACCACAAAGCGCTCACCCTCGTGCACATTCACGGTGATCACGATGTCTTGGCGATCGGAGGAGATGGCCACTTGGGTGGATTCGATTTTGAATTCCAAAAATCCACGTGAGAGGTAAAAAGACTTGAGTGTTTCCAAATCAGCATTGAGTTTGGCGCTTGAATAGCGATCGCTCTTGGTGTACCAACTCAGCCAATTGCCGGTGCTCAAGTCCAACTGTTTTCTGAGGTCAGATTCGCTAAAGACCTGGTTACCCACCAGGCGAATCTCTTTGATTTTGGCCACAGCACCTTCGACCACGCTAAAGGTCAAATTGACGCGATTTCTCTCAATGGGCGTGATGGTGGTGGTGATCTCAGCGCCATACAAACTTTTGTTGATGTACTGCCGCTTGAGCTCTTGCTCAGCGCGATCGGCCAAAGCTTTGTCAAAAGGCCTGCCATCTGTGAGTCCAATGTCTTTGAGCGCTTTTTTCAAAGTGTCTTTGTCAAACTCTTTCGTGCCCACAAACTCCACATTGGAGATGATGGGACGCTCCTCGAGCATCACAATCACGATGTTTTGCTTGGTCTCAATGCGAATGTCTTTGAACAAACCCAAGGTGAACAAAGATCGAATGGCCAGTGTTCCTTTTTCATCGGTGTAGGTCTCCCCCACTTTAAAGGGCAGGGACGCAAAGACGGTACCGGGCTCCACACGCTGCAGACCCTCAATGCGTATGTCACCCAAAATGAAGGGCTCCACGGCCAAAGCCTTTTGTTCACTCAGGCCCATCAAACTCAGCACCATGAAGAGGGCTGAACACAAACGCTTTAGGGATAAATGCATTGTCAAAATCAGTAATTGAAAGGAGAGATGAAGATCAAAGAAGATTATCGAGCAAGTAGGGCTTAAAAAAACACGCTTTGCGAAAGATTTGTATTCTAAGGCGCTCACGAAGAGAATACGCGCATCAAGTCATTGAAGACAGCCAAAAGGGTCAAAATAAGGATAAAAACCAATCCCACGCGCTGCAGCACAAGCCTGATGGCCTTGGACAGTGGTTGGCCCATTGCACCCTCCCAAGCGTAAGCAGCCAAGTGTCCTCCATCCAAGACCGGAATGGGCAGTAAATTGAAAATCCCCAAATTCAAACTCACCATGGCCAAGTATGCCAAAAAGGCGGCCAAACCCACATGGGCAGATTCGCCCGCACTTTGAGCCATGGTGATGGGCCCCGCCAAAGACTTCAAGGAGCTCTGAAAGGTCACGAGCTTTCCAATCGCCTCTGCAATTTTGTAACCCCAAAAGGTGGAAGTTCTCCAGGCACCACCCAAGGCTTGGATTGCATCTTGGTGGACCAAGGTTTGCGCTGGACGCCCTCCCAAATAAACCCCCAAACGCCCAACCCATTGACCCTCATCCAAGACGCGTTTAGGGCTCACCTCGATTTGCAAGACCTTTGCCCGCTCACCCCCCTCACCCCTGATCACCTCCAGGATCAAAGGTGTGGGCGTTTGACTTTGTGCGCTTTGAGAGATGATTGTTTTCAACATCTTGGCGTCCCTCACCTCAAGCCCATTCACAGCCCTGATCCAGTCTCCCTTTTGCAAACCCGCCACCTCTCCTGCCTCATGGGGCTGTACTTGCTCAATGACCGGGGGACTCCATGGACCACCAATGCCAACGTCACTCAAATTTTCTGGGATTGGGTCAGACTCTTGATGTTTCCATTGCAATTGAACACGCAACTGTTTGGAGTGCTTGAGCAGCACTTGAGCATGTTCATCAAAGCTGATGCTTGGAATCTCTGCATCGCGCGTGACTTCAATGGTGCAGTTGGCTTGTGCTTGAAAACACTGATCCTTGAATGAACGCTCAAAGTCTTGCAAGGATTGAACCTCAAGAGCAGGTCCTGCAAGGGGCACAATGCGCTCAACTTGGTCCCCTCCCAAAAAACCCACTCGCTCAGCAAGACTTCCTGCACTTGGCTGATTCAAGATGGCCAGTGGCTCGTTCACACCAAGCATGAACATGCCAGTGAGAAGCACAAAAGCCAAAACCAAATTCGCAACGGGACCCGCCAAAACGATCAACGCCCTCGCCCAAAGTGCTTGCCGATCAAACCCCAAGTGAGACAAATGCTCTGGAAGTTCTTCCTCACTTCCATCCAAAAACTTCACATATCCGCCCAAAGGAAACAACGAGAGCACAAACTCTGAAGTGCAAGGCGTGTGATCGCTTTTGGACCTGCCCCAAGGTTTTGCAGCGACAAAGGTTTTTTTGAACAAAATGGGACCAAATCCAAAGGAGAAGCGCTCAACACCCACC
>CAIPII010000185.1 GCA_903865035.1 uncultured Burkholderiales bacterium
GAGGGCAGGGCTTGGGCGTGGTCACTTTGAGGGGAGGTGTCACGCTCTGAGCTTTCTTCGTGAGCGCTCATCCATCTCTCAGGGATTAACTTTTGTGCGTCTGAGGAGCTTCTGAAAGGCAATGCGTTTGGGCTCAGGACATCGTGTGGGGTGGATGTCCTCTCCTCATGAACGCGCTCCAAGGGCGCGATTTTTTCAAGGGGCAACTTGAGTTCAGAGATTCGAATCATGATCGTGAGTGGCCCGTGGTGATCGGGCAAGTTCCAAGATACATGGATTATCGAACAAGCCAGGCCACTTTCGTGTGGTAATTTGGTGCATTCGCTCCAACTTAGCATCAAGCCATTCACCACGGAGCTCGCGCGCGAGGATAATGAGACTTGTGAAGTTTGCTAGACCATCGCTGGCGCAACCGGTGGAAACACCGCGCTGGAGGAACGTCCGGACTGCATAGGGCAGCGCAGGAGGTAACACCTCTCCACCGTGAGGTGAGGATCAGAGCAACAGAGACGAGTCAAGCCCTTAGGGGTTTGGGTGAAACGGGCAATCTCTGCGCGCAGCAATACCAAGTAGGCCCATCAAAGCGTTGCAAAACGCTTTGCCCGTGGCTCCGCGAGTTGAGTGGGCGGGTAGGTAGCACCGAGCCATGTGGGTGACCCATGGCCCAGATTAATGGTGGTCACGCACCCATTCGTGGGTGTGCACAAAATCCGGCGTATCGGCAGACTTCACATTTTTTTCCAAAGTTCCTGAGCCGCTAGGGGTGCAGGTCTTGGAGGTTGGCGTTGGGGTTTTGAGCGATTCGATGCACTTGCTCGGCGTGATCAATGTCCATACCCAATTCGATGAGTCTCAGGACATGTGCAGTGAGCGAGCGCATGGCTGCTGGCCAAAGCCGCTCAGGCACATCGTCATATGCAAGAGGCAACCAGTCCTCCATTCGACCTTTGGGATTGGAGTCGATCACCGCTTTGATTTTGTTCTCTCTTTTGAGTCGGTGCGCTTTGAGTTTGGCGATGATGGAGATGGGATCGTGGGGTGCGCCAAAGCGGTTGCCCATCACATGTCCATGCGCTGGAGCGATGAACTCAATTTTTTCGTTTGCACAACATTCACTCAAAAGATCCAATGACTCAAGGAAATGACTCATGTTGCCATCTGGCGGGTTGATGACAGCGGTGCTTCCATTCAAGATGTGATCGCCAGAGAACAAAATGCCCTCCTCTTCAAAGATCAAACACAGGTGATTGGCTGCATGCCCGGGCGTGCACACCGCTCGCAAGGTGTGTGTGTCTGTGCCGCTTTTGAGCTGCAAGCGTTGGTTGTGCTCGAGCACTCGATCCGGCACAAAATGACTGTTGGGTGAGGCGGTGTTGGCCGAAGGAATCCCCCAGATCGGGGGGTGTGTCTGGGTGCACATGGCTTGCAGGGGCTTGGCGCCTGGGGAGTGATCGGCGTGAGAGTGCGTGCACACGATGGCTTGGATGTTTCCTTCTGTTGCCAAGTGAAGCCTCTCAATGTGACCGGCCAGGGCAGGACCTGGGTCGATCACGATGAAGCCACTGTGTTTGTCGCCTACGAGGTAGGTGTTGGTGCCTGGGCCGGTCATCAAAGAGGGGTTGGGGGCGGTGAGGCGCGAGAGGTTTTTGAGCAGCGCCACCGCTTGATCGCTTTGCCAATCCAAGACATGTTTGACTTGTCCCTCGGGGCAGGTGAGCGCGAGCTCACCAAAGGGTCCATCCCCTTCCATGTAGCGAGTTTCTCGGCCACCCATGAAGCCACCGCGAGGACAACTGGAAAACCATGGCTCATTGCTGTGAAGAGCCTCTTGTAGGGCTTGGGCGCTGGAGTAGGGCAGCAGTCGCTCAAGCGTTTTGAGGGTGGGGTAGACCATGGGCAATTCGCCCTTTTGGTGAAGCGAGAGTGCCTCCTTTGGGGAAATCCAAATGGCGTTGAGTTGTTCTTTCCCGTCGGCTTGGGGCACTTGATCCAAGGGTGCTTTTGCGGCCATGAATGGCACATCAAAACGAATGGGCAAGTCGCGGTCCGTGCTCCAGTGGCAGACCACATTGACTTGGTCCAATGCAGCATGCCAATGCCGTTCATTGAGTTGTGGCCACAACGGGTGTTGACGATCCAAGCTTTGAAGGCCTGAGGGCGTGAGGGCTTGACCCCTTTCATCCACCCCAAGCAAGACACCAAGCTCTTCAAAGCTTTCTCGAAGTGCGGTGGCACTGTGGGTGTATCGATCCACAAAGGCCAAGCCTTGCGCCTTGGCCCAAGAGGCTGCGTACCTTTGGTCTGCCTCATCGATGCGTCCACCTGGAAAGACGTAGGCGCTTGGCGCAAAGCGGGCTTGGTGTGACCTTTGGGGCAAGAGGACTTCAAGCCCGCCATTTTGAGCATCGCGGTACCAAATCAGTGTGGCGGCCGGCTCAGAGGGTGCGATGGGCGTTGCAGGGTGAAGGTGCTGAGAGGGACGGGTCATGTTGGTCGCATTGGGTAGAGACTCAAGTGTAGAGCTTTGAGGGGTGTCGTGAGATGCTACTCCTCTTTTTGCAGCTACTGTAAGCGAGTGGGGGGGAATTCATGGGGTGTTTGGTCAAGCGCACCTCAAGCGCACCAGAGGCGGTAAACTCCGAGCAGCAAAAGAATCCACGAAGTCTCAAAGTGGGTGGTGTTGCTCAATGCGACATCTCTCAAGTTCCAATTCTTTTTCCTCCCCCCTCATTCAATGGAGACAAGCCATGAACGTCATTTTCAAGTGGGCCTTGGCCACTTTGTGTGCACTGTGTGCATGTAGCCCCAGCGTCTTTGCCCAAGCCTGGCCCACCAAACAACCCATCAAGCTCGTGGCGGTTTTCCCGCCTGGTGGCTCAGTGGACCAAGTGGCGCGCATTTTGTCTCAGCCCTTGTCCCTGCAACTTGGGCAAACCGTCATCGTGGACAACAAGGGCGGTGCTTCGGGCTCAGTGGGCACAGCGGGTGTTTTGAACGCGCCAGCTGACGGCTACACCTTTGCGGTGGTGTTTGACACGCATGGCGTGAATCCAAGTTTGATTCCCAATTTGCCCTATGACAGCAAAAAGGATTTGATCCCATTGGTGTTGGTGGGCACCTCTCCCATGGTGCTGGCCACTTACACAGCGTCTGAATACAAGACCTTTCAAGACGTGATCAAAGCGGCGAAAGCCAAAAAAGTGGTGAGCTTTGGCACGATTGGAAGCGGCAGCTTGGGGCACTTGGCCATGTCATTGTTGGCCAAAAACGCGGGCGTTGAATTCAATCACATCCCTTACAAGGGAGGTGGTCCATTGATGAATGACGCGATCGCTGGACACGTGCCTTTGTCCATTGGTTCGGTCTTTGTCACCAAGCCGCACTTGGACAGCCAACGCATGAGGCCGCTTGCGGTCACGAGCACCAAGCGAGCAGCAGATTTGCCCAATGTGCCCACCATCGCAGAACTTGGATTCCCAGGCTTTGATGCGCCATCGTGGTGGGCGGTGCTTGCAAGCGCCAAAACGCCGCCTGAGATCGTCAAGCGCATGAACGAAGAGTTGAACCGTGTGCTCAAGAACCAAGAAGTGGCGCAAAAACTCGACGCCCAAGGCATTGATGTGGTGGGCGGGAGTGTTGACAAAGCGCGCACCTTCATCGATGGACAAATGGACATTTGGGCCAAGGTGGTCAAGGACAACAACATCTCGGCCGAGTAAGACCCAGGCGCAGGGCGAGGAACAAGTTGAGCCTGAGCTTTGAGCTCAGGTCTCTGGGTTCACGCCCAATGCGAGCAAGAAGCGAGCGACCATGTTGTAGGTGGCAATGGCGGTAGTGATCTCCACGATTTGAGTCGTGTCAAAGTGTTTCTTCATGGCCTCAAACACCGCATCGCTCACGCGCACGTCCAGGGTCATTTGCGCTGCGTATTGAATCACGAGTGAGGACACCTCGTCCAAATCGGGGTCCTTGACCCCAAGCCTGGCGTCCCCTTTTAAAACGCGAGCAAGCGCATCGAGCTCGTTTTGGGTGCCGCCTGCTGTCAAAAAGTCGGGCGCATGGTGCACGTATTCGTAATGAGCGCCTGTCAAGAGAGCCACCGTGCAGATGCCGATCTCGCGCAGTTTCCTGCTCGTGGGTAGACCCGTTCTCACTTCCTTTAAAAAGCCATTCCACCCCCTTGCCACGGGCTCGCTCCAGAGCAAGGCCAAATCCAAATTGATGAATTCCCCGCCTCTTCTGGCTTTGATGGCGTCGATGAGTTCTTGGGGTTGTGCTTTTTGTTCTGGGGTCCAGGATGGAATGCGCATGGTGGGTGCTTTCTAAGGGATGAAGACTCGCTCTTGGAGGGTATTGGAGTGCACAGTATAGTTGCGCGCGCTTGGGGCGCTTTGAGCGAGGGTTTGAAGTTTGGCGAGAGGCGTGCAGGCTTGAAATTTTTTCTAGAGTGGGCCATGGGCCTAAAAAGCTCAGATAATTGGTGCATGACCATTCCATTTAGCAAAATGCACGGCACAGGCAACGACTTTGTGGTGATCGATGAGACCCAAAGAAGTTACGGCTTGAGCGAGAAAGACTATCGCTTCATTGCCGATCGTCACTTTGGTGTGGGTGCCGATCAAATCTTGACGGTTCGCCTAAGCGCTGATCCTGAGATCGACTTTGAGTACCACATTCACAATGCAGACGGCTCTGAGGTCGAGCACTGTGGCAATGGGGCCAGGTGTTTTTTGCGCTTTGTGCGCGAGCAAGGTCTGAGCCAAAAAAGCCCTTTGAGGGTGAAGATCAAAAAAGGTGTCATCGAATTGGTTGACACCGAGGACGGACAAGTGAGCGTCAAAATGGGTGTGCCCGTGTTTGAGCCCAGTTTGATCCCCATGGATGTGAACCACACCCAAGAGGTGGCCTCATCGGCCAATGGATTCAAGACTTGGCAGGTGACACTCCCAGGCCTTGAGACGGTTCAATTTGCTTCTCTCTCAATGGGCAACCCGCATGCGGTGATCTTGGTCTCTGATGCAGAGGCGGCAGCGGTTGAGCGCTTGGGGCCATCGATTGAACACCACCCCGCATTCCCCAACCGAGTGAATGTGGGTTTCATGCAGATACGCTCTCGCCAAGACATCTCCCTTAGGGTCTTTGAGCGAGGCTCTGGGGAGACCTTGGCGTGTGGAACGGGCGCATGTGCAGCGGTGGTGAGCGGCATTCGATGGGGGCTCTTGGACGCCAAGGTGGGCGTCAAAACCCGTGGCGGCTCGCTTATGATTGAGTGGGCAGGTGAGGGGCACGATGTGGTGCTGAGTGGGCCTGCGGTGACCGTATTTAAAGGTGAATTGGACAGACCATGACAGAACAGCACAGCATGAATCCCATCACTGAGGATGACATTGCCAATTTTTTGGTGCACACGCCGGATTTCTTTGTCAGACACGCTGAGGTCTTGGCGCAGGTGAGGATTTCCAGTCCCCATGGGCAACGCGCGGTGAGTTTGCAAGAAAGACAAGCCGACATGCTCAGAGAAAAAATCAGGGCTTTGGAAACGCGCTTGATGGAGATGATTCGAAACGGCAACGACAACTTGATTTTGACGGACCGCTTGCACCGTTGGTCCAAGCACATTTTGCTCGAGAACAACCCACAGCAATTGGCGCAATTGATCTTGGTTGAAATCCAAAATCAATTCATGGTCCCTCAAGTGGCCATGAGGCTTTGGTCTTTGAAGGGGGAGTTCGAAGGCCATCCTTTGGCTTTGGCGGGTGCCACAAGTGTGCAGGAGTTTGCCTCCTCGCTCTCACAGCCATACTGCGGACCCAACTCAGGGTTTGAGGCCATTGCGTGGCTTGAAGACCCCAAAGCGGTTCAGTCCATCGCCATGGTCACGCTCAGAAAGCCCAATGCATTGGGTCCTGTTGAGGTCAATGCCATGGCGTCCACGCAAGGTGGCATGGGCAAGGCGGAGTCCTCTGAGCACAGTGTCTCATCGGCAGCGGCGCATTCGGCTTTTGGATTGTTGATTTTGGCCTCCCCTGACCCACAGCGCTACCACGCTGGCATGGGCACAGATTTCTTGGAGCGCATTGGAGACTTGGCCAGTGCCGCTTTGAGCGTTTTGGTTGCTTAAAACATAGAGCGGGCCCACGCTTTGGGTCATTGGTTGTTTTTGCTTCGCCCAAGAGGCTTTGGCATTCGTCGCATTCAGATCGATTCACATGGACTCACCCAACACGATGGATTCAGTCGGCATGAGCCCAAGGCTCGGGGGTGCGAGGGCTCTTTTGGGGTCCGAATCGGTTGATGCTCAAGACTGGTCTTGGGTTGAGCGCTACTTGGACCACGTTGAGCATGAGAAACGCTTGGCCAAGCGCACGGTGACCTTGTACCAACTCGATTTGGAAAAACTGTGTGCCTTGGCCCAGACACAAAAGTTGTGCTTGAGTGCCTTGACGAGTGATCACATCCGCAACTTCATTGCGCGCATGAACCGCGAAGGCCGCAGTCCCAGAGGGATTGCTTTGATTTTGTCGGGTTGGAGAGGGTTTTACGCCTGGGGCACGCGGGCGGGTCTGATGAGTGCCAATCCGCTGTTGGGGATCAAAGCCCCCAAAGCGGCCAAACCGCTTCCCAAGGCGCTCAGTGTGGACGACGCCGTTCGTTTGGCCGATTTTGATCGCACCCAAAGTGAGGGCTTTGATCTCTCACAAGCCCAGAGGTCCCCCAAAAATGCAGCCCTTCAGTTGTGGCTCAATGCAAGAGATGAGTTGATGGTGGAGTTGCTCTACGGCAGTGGCTTGCGCGTTGGAGAGATGGTGGGCTTGGACAAAGAGGATTCCAAGCAGGCCTTGGGCTGGATTGATGAGCAAGCGGGCCTGGCCTACGTGGTTGGAAAGGGCAGCAAGGCGCGCACGGTGCCCGTTGGCGAGCTTGCGTTGAAGGCGCTTGCCCAGTGGAGGCCCATCAGGGATCAAGTGTTGAAGAGGGGACCCAGTGGAGAGGTGCTTGGCGATTCAGGGGCCTTGCTCATTGGAAGACACGGGACTCGCTTGAGTGCACAGGCCATTTGGGAGCGGCTCAAAGCGCGTGCACAAGCTGCTGGCATTCACACGCCCGTGCACCCTCACATGCTCAGGCACTCTTTTGCCAGTCATTTGCTCCAGTCCAGTGGTGACTTGCGCGCTGTGCAAGAGTTGCTGGGTCACGCCAACATCAGCACCACGCAGGTCTACACGCGTTTGGATCATCAGCATTTGTCAAAAATCTACGACCAAGCCCACCCCAGGGCCAAGAGGAAGTCCTGAGCGCTGGCACCCATCAAGGCGCTTGGGGTTTGAGGGACAATGCCAAGGACACCCCAGACCCATGGATGGGCAGTCGCTGACTCACAGTGGCCTGTCTTTGAGCTTGCGCCTAGGCGCTCATTAGGCCCACTTTTTTATCAACACGATCACCTCAAACACGCAAAGCATTCACACATGAAAACACTCAAACTCAGAGAGGGCAAGGAGAGATCTTTGCACCGTGGCCACCCGTGGGTGTTTGAGGGCGCCATTGAGAGCGGGCGTGCAGATGCGGGGGAGACCGTTCGAATTGAGGACCACGAAGGTAAATTCATGGCTTGGGGGGCTTTCAGTCCCAAGTCCAAGATCAGGGCTCGAATTTGGAGTTTCGTTGAGAGCGAGCGCATTGACGAGGCGTTTTTTGATCGCAAGATACAAGCCGCGGTGATGGCGCGTCAAGCCCTGCAAATTCATTCCGATGGCATGCGCTTGGTGCATGGAGAGTCCGATGGCTTGCCTGGTTTGATCGTGGATCAGTACGGCGACACCTTGGTCGCTCAAGTGCAAGCTTGCGGGGTGGAGAGGGCCAAGCCTCTGTGGCTCAAGGCGCTCATGAAGCACACCGGTATAGAGAAGGTCTACGAGAGAAGCGACACCCAGGCCAGGGTCTTGGAGGGCATGGAGTCCAAGGTGGGTTGGTTGGCGCATCCTGAAGGGGCTGAATCATCAGTGGAGCTCACCATAGAGGAGCACGAGTGGCGCTTGTCTCTTAACATCCATGAAGGGCACAAGACGGGCTTTTATTTGGATCAACGCAACTCGCGTCGCGTGTTTGCCCAATACGTGAGTCGCCACTCTTTTGAGAGCGTGCTCAATTGTTACGCCTACACGGGAGGCTTTAGCGTTGCGGCTTTGCACGGCATGAGGCAGTCTGGGGTTTGGCCCAGGGCTGGCCACGTGATCAGTGTGGATTCTTCGGGCCCAGCGCTCATGGAGGCCCAACGCAATGTTGCTTTGAATGGGTTCAGCGCTGAACACCACCAAACTCTGGACGCCGATGTGGGGCAGTGCTTGCGAAACATGTTGGCCGAGCAAAGGCGCTTTGATGCCATCGTGCTCGATCCGCCTAAATTTGCACCCTCAGCGCACCACGTGGAGCGAGCAGCCAGGGCCTACAAGGACATCAACCGTTTGGCGTTGCAACTTCTGCGACCCGGTGGTGCGCTTTTCACCTTCAGTTGTTCCGGAGGCGTGAGTCCAGAGCTCTTTCACAAGATCGTGGCCTCTGCAGGGGCCGATGCGGGCGTGGATGGCTTTATTTTGGAGAGACTCCAAGGGGACGTGGATCACCCCATGACGCTCAATTTTCCGGAAGGGGACTATTTGAAGGGTTTGGTGGTGCTTAAAAAATAAGCATCCTAGGGCAACATGGGCGTTGGAGTGGGCGAGGGAGGCTCCCGCGCAGCCTTATTTGCGCTCAAGAGGCTCAAAAAGAGGGGACTTTTAGGGCCAATTTCACCATTTTGCGACTTTAAGTGGGCTTGTGTCATTGAAATCAAGCTAGACTGCCCCACTTATTCTTTTTTGCAATCTGTTGAAAGTTCCCCATGCTCATTCCAGCCACCATCCTGACCGGCTTTTTAGGCTCCGGTAAAACGACGCTTCTCAAGAGAGTGCTCTCCGAGGCCCATGGACAAAAGATCGCGGTGATCGAAAATGAGTTCGGAGAAGAAAACATCGACAACGACATTTTGGTCTTGGAGAGTGAGGAGCAAATCATCCAAATGAGCAATGGTTGCGTGTGTTGCACCATTCGTGAGGATTTGCGGACCACTTTGGCCGATTTGGCGCAAAAAAAGCGCAAAGGTGAGTTGGATTTCGACCGCGTGGTCATTGAGACCACGGGCTTGGCCGATCCCGGTCCAGTGGCTCAGACGTTTTTCATGGACGATGAGGTGGCAGAGAGCTTTTTGCTGGATTCCATCTTGACGCTCGTGGACGCCAAACACGCCGCCACCCAGTTGAACGATCGCCAAGAGGCGAGAAGACAGGTGGGCTTTGCGGACCAAATTTTCATCAGCAAAAGCGATTTGGTCACGCCCGAGGCGCTTGACGCTTTGAAGCACCGTTTGTCACACATGAACCCCAGAGCACCTCAAAAGGTGGTGCATTTTGGAGAGGTCTCCATTGCCGAGGTGTTTGATCTTAAGGGCTTCAATTTGAATGCCAAGTTGGACATCGATCCCGAGTTCTTGAACGCAGACCAAGCTCACGACCACAGTGGCGAGCACTGTGATCACCCCTCTCACAAGCATGACCACCACGATCACGCGAAGCACGATCACGGGGATCATCACGCGTCTCACGAGGGGCACGATCACCATGAGCACAACCACGGCCATCACCACCATCACGATGACGATGTGAAGAGCTTTGTCTTCAAGTCAGAAAGAGCTTTTGATGCTGCAAAACTGGAAGACTTCTTAGGGGCCATTGTCAACATTTATGGACCCAAGATGCTGCGCTACAAAGGGGTGCTTTACATGAAGGGCACGGACAAGAAAGTGATCTTTCAAGGGGTTCACCAGTTGATGGGCAGTGATTTGGGGCCAGATTGGGGTCCAAATGAGACAAAAATGAACAAAATGGTTTTCATTGGTATCGATTTGCCACGAGATATTTTTCTCCAAGGACTCCAACAGTGCTTGGTGTGAGTACAATCCGCGCGCGACTGACGCTTTATTGCGTTTGCTGCTCCTCAAAGGCACTGCCCCAAGGGGCTTTGAGTTGAGAGCTGTTTGATGTTGGAATGATGATAAAAGTGGCGTGCTTGGCACAACCACAGCGATTCTTAGGAGACCCACATGAAAAGTCAGAGTGTTCGCCCCGCGGCCAAGACCTCCAAGTCCACGGCGCCCCTCAAAAAGAGCGCGCCAAGCGCCAAGTCGTCCTCCAAGTCCAGTGCACCCGTCTCTAAAGGCTCTGCTGTGAAACCAGCCGCCAAAGTTGCTCCCAAATCAGCGCCTAAAGTGGCTGCAAAAGCACCCGTCAAAGCTGCTTCTAAAGCGCCAGCCAAGGCCCCTCTAAAAGCGGTGGTCAAAACAAGCGCGAAGACCCCTGTGAAGGCTGTGGCGAAAGTCCAGCCCAAACCCGCTGCCAAAGTGGCCCCCAAAGCCGCTGCCAAAGTGGCTCACAAGGCACCCGCTAAGGCACCCGCTAAGGCACCCATCAAGGCACCCATCAAGGCACCCGTCAAGGTGGCTGCCAAATCTGGCGCGAATGCGCCAGTTAAAACACCTGCCAAGTCACCGGTCAAAGCTGCTGTCAAGGCGCCAGCCAAGACAGCTCAAAAGTCTCCTGTCAAAGCACCCGTTAAAGCCGTTTCCAAAGTCGCTCCCAAAGTGGCCGCACCAAGTGCCAAGCCCGCGGCAAAAACTCACTCACACCTTGCGCCCAAGGTGCCTGAGCCAGCAAAACCTTCTACGAATCCATTAAGCATGTCCACCAAAGTGGTGGCTGGGCAATCCATTGCTCAGCCACAAAACAAAAAATCGTCCCGTGGTGCCAAAGCGGCCTCAATGGTTCCGCCCCCACCCGTGGCAGTGCTCTCCAACAATGCGGCCAAATCCAGTTTTGGTCCCAATGATGCACCATCCCTTCCTTCCGTGATCACTGTGAACCCCAAGAAAGACAGCAAGTTGGCTAACAATTGGAAACAAAAATCGGTCAATGAACTCACCGATGCAGAGATTTTGGCGATGCCAGACTCTGAGTACATGAACGACACGCAGATGGCTTTTTTCCGTTTGAAGTTGTCCGCCCTCAAACAAGACATTCTCAACAGCGCTGGGCAAACCACTGAGAACTTGCGTGAAGAAACCGTTGTGGTGCCCGATCCTGCAGATCGTGCAACCATCGAAGAGGAGCATGCCCTCGAGCTCAGAACGCGAGACCGTGAGAGAAAGTTGTTGAAGAAAATCGAGCAATCCATTCAACGCATCGATGCAGGCGACTACGGTTACTGCGATGAGACCGGTGAGGCCATTGGCGTTGGACGCTTGTTGGCTCGCCCCACGGCCACCTTGTCGCTTGAAGCTCAGCAGCGCCGAGAGTTGAAACAAAAAATGTTTGGTGATTGATTCATGCCTTGAGCCCCATGGCCATGGGGCTCAGTCTCTTGGATAGAGGCCAACGCGCAGAGCGAGCTGCCACCCATGCACGGCTCTCAAGGCATTCGCAATGGGTGCTGCGCTCTCTATTTTTTTCGATCTTGCATTGTTTAAGACCTGCTGGAGCTCACTTTGAGCTTCAAGAGCGGTCACATCAAGCGTGGGATTGGCTCGCTTGGTTTTTGAGTAAAAAGCAATGCAACATTCCCTTCGCTCAGCAGGATGCTGCTCTGAGCAGCGAGTTTGACTGGGCTGCTCACAACTCGATTCATGAACGCTGTTTACACTCGGTGTGCTCATATGTGGAGTTGGAAGACACAAGTTGCTTAAAACGCAGAAAATATTTTTTTGTTCAGACGTCACTTTCACACCCCGCGCTAAGTCCTTCATTTTCAAAGGAAAAAAGCGCAATATTTTTCCCAGAAACCTCTCTAAGTCCTTGATTTCATTGAAAAAATAATCATTTCTCTGTTGCGCAAGGTCAAAATCCTGATACAGTGCAAATAAGTGCAAATTTGTGGAGAAAAGTGTGAACTTTGATCCGCGCATTGGCCTATGGAAATTTGTTTGTGTTGAAAAGGATATTTTGACGTGTTTCAAGGTGCTTCATCACTGGTGTTGGATGGCAAGGGACGGATGTCGATTCCGACGCGCCATCGCGAGGTGTTGACTGCGAATGCGCAGGGGCAACTCACCATCACACGTCACCCCGATGGTTGTTTGATGATGTTCGCTCGCGGCGAGTGGGAGAAGTTCAGAGACCGCATTGCGGCTTTGCCCATGAGCGCCCAGTGGTGGAAGCGAATTTTGCTTGGCAACGCGATGGATGTGGAGATGGATGCAACCGGTCGAGTGCTCCTCTCGCCTGAGCTCAGAGGGGCTGCTGGCATACACAAAGACATCATGATGCTTGGCATGGGGCATCACTTTGAGATTTGGGACAAAGAGACTTATGAGGCCAAGGAAGCTTTGGCGATGCAAGGTGAAATGCCTGAGGTGTTTAAAGAATTTTCCTTTTAAGTGATGACGAGTTCTTCCACCGCTCACACGACGGTCTTGTTGCAAGAGGCTGTTCAAGCTCTTGAGGTGCAACGACCTGGTTGCTATGTTGATGCCACCTTCGGACGTGGCGGGCACAGTCGCCTCATCATGGAGCGCATGCACCCCAAGGCTCAATTGATTGCTTTTGACAAAGACTTGGAAGCGGTGAGCGAGGCTGCAAAAATCACAGACGAGCGCTTTTCCATTCGCCATGAGGGTTTTTCTCATTTGGCAGATTTGCCGCTTCAAAGCGTGCATGGGATTTTGATGGATTTGGGTGTGAGTTCTCCCCAAATCGATACACCTGAGCGAGGCTTCTCGTTTCGCTTTGATGGCCCCTTGGACATGCGCATGGACACCACGCGTGGAGAGTCCGTCAAAGAGTGGCTTGAGCGAGCAGAGCTCGATGAGATCGTGCAAGTCATCAAAGAGTACGGTGAAGAGCGTTTTGCCACAGCGATTGCAAAAGCCATCGTTGCTCGAAGACAAGAGACGGGCGTGCCGCAGACCACTGCAGAGTTGGCGCAGCTTGTGGCCAATTGTGTCAAGACACGCGAGTGGGGGCAAGATCCTGCAACGCGCACCTTTCAGGCGTTTCGCATCTTCATCAACGCAGAGCTTGAGGAGTTGCAACTTGCTTTGGAGGCAAGCCTCGGAGTTTTGGCGCCAGGAGGTCGTTTGGTGGTGATCAGCTTTCATTCATTGGAGGACCGCATCGTCAAGCAATTCATCGCCAAGCACGCCAAGGAGCAATACGATCGCACCAAGCCCTTCGCAAAGCCCAAAGAGATGTCTTTGCTCAGTCGCGATCGCGTCAAGCCCTCTCAAGAGGAGGTGCAAAGAAACCCGAGATCCAGAAGTGCGATCATGCGAGTGGCGCAGCGTTTGCCCCTTCCCACCGACTGGCAAGAGATGAGCGAGGCGTTTGCATGAGCAGGCTCAATGTGCTCTTGTTGATCGCAGTGATGGCGAGTGCCTTTTATTTGGTGAAAACGCAGTACGACTCCAGGCGTTTGTACACCGAGTTTGACCGCTCTCGCTCAGAGGCAAGAAACTTGGAGCTCGAGCGTGAACGCTTGGAAGTTGAGCGCAGGTCTCAGGGCACATCCCTGAGGGTTGAGAAAGTGGCCAAAGAGGAGCTTCACATGAGAAGTGTGACGCCCGCCATCACGCAGTACGTGTATCGTCCTTTGGATGAAAGTGGTCAAGCCTCTCAGGCGGCGAGGTCAAAACAAGGCTCAACAGAGACACAATCCCCAAGCCCTTCATCTGTGGTTAAGCCCTCTGCACCATTGGTCAAGCCCGTAGCGAGCGATGTCACGCAAGTCGCCAAAGGGGTGAGCCCATGAGTCGCAAAGGCGTGCAATACAACTCCTCTCCTTTGTTGGCCAGCAAGACGCCAGTTTGGAGAAGTCAGTTCATCGTGGCCATGATCGCTTTGGGCTTTTTGGGGCTCTTGGTGAGAGCGGCCTATGTGCAGGTGATCGACAACGCGTTTTTCCAGCACCAAGGCAATGTGCGCTTTTTGAGAACGCAAGACATTCCAGCCGATCGAGGAAAAATTCTCGACCGAAATGGAGCCATCTTGGCTTCGAGCGTTTCTTTGCCCAGCATTTTTGTGAGTCCAGAGGATGTGGACAGGACGCCTGAAAAATTAAAAGCCCTGGCCAAGCTCATTGACATGCCCATGTCTGAATTGCAAAGTCGGATCAAGGACGACGAAAAGGGTTTTGTGTGGCTCAGGCGAATGGTTGACGACAGTTTGGCGCAGCAAGTGATGGCGCTCAAGATGAAGGGCATTGGCATTCGCAAGGAATACAAGCGCATCTACCCCGAGGGCGAGGCGGTGGCCCACGTGGTGGGGTTCACCAACATCGAGAACCAAGGACAAGAGGGCGTCGAGTTGACCTTTGAGAACCAACTGGCTGGTCACATTGGATACCGCAGGGTGCTCAAGAATCGCTTGGGTGAGAACGTGGAGGACATGGGTGAGATCAAAGCACCCATAGACGGACAAGATTTGCAGTTGAGCATCGACAGCAAGATTCAATTCTTTGCCTACGAAAAATTGAAAGCTGCGGTGCAAGATCACAAAGCCCAGGCGGGCTCGGTGATCGTGCTCGATGTGAGGTCTGGAGAGGTTTTGGCCCTTGCCAATTACCCCAGTTTTTCACCAAACAGCAGGGCCAATTTGAGTTTTGCGCAACTCAGAAACAGAGCGCTCACCGACACCTTTGAGCCGGGCTCCACCATGAAGCCGCTGGTGATTTCTTTGGGGCTTGAGAAAGGCATCGTGACGCCAGACACCATCATCCAAACGGGAACGGGTCACTTGAGCATGGCGGGTTTTACGATCAATGACGATTCACCCAATGGTGCGATCTCGGTTCGCCAGGTGATTCAAAAATCATCGAATGTGGGGACTGTGAAAATTTCACTTCAAATGCCACCCAAAGATTTGTGGGAAATTTTCACGCAAGTCGGATTTGGTCAAAAACCTCAAGTGCCTTTCCCAGGTGCTGTGGGTGGAAAGCTTCGTGCCTACAAAACATGGCGGCCCATTGAGCAAGCGACCATGAGTTACGGTTATGGTTTGTCGGTGAGCCTCTTTCAGCTTGCACACGCTTACACCATCTTTGCCAGAGACGGCCAGTTGATCCCCTTGACCCTCTTGAAAAGAGATGAGCCAGCGCAAGGGGTGCGAGTGATCTCTGAAAAACATGCCTCGGACGTGCGCGAGATGCTGCACTTGGTGACCAGCCCAGGAGGCACCGCACCCAAAGCACAGACCATGGGCTACTCCGTGGGTGGCAAAACAGGAACTGCCCACAAATTGGAGGGTTCAGGCTACACGGGACACAAATACAGAGGCTTCTTTGTGGGGTTGGCGCCCATTGAGAACCCCAGAATCATTGTGGCCGTCATGATCGATGAGCCAAGCGACGGATTTTATTTTGGTGGTGACACCGCCGCCCCAGTCTTTAGCCAAACCGTGCAGCAAACCTTGCGCGTGATGGGGGTGCAGCCCGACATGACGGTCAAGCCCCAAGTGGTGGCCAAAGTAGAAGCGGAGACTTTCTGATGAACATCTTCACCTCCGCACAGCAAGCTGCAGCTTGGTTGCAAGCACGCGTTCAAGCATCCTTACCCCAAGAGGCACAAGGAGAAGCACAGCTTCACTCTGACTCAAGAAGTGTCAGGTCAGGGGACGCCTTTTTGGCCTACCCAGGCGAAAAAAGCGATGGGCGTCGATTTGTTCATGCTGCATTGCTGGCAGGCGCGAGTGCCGCGCTCATCGATGTGCCCTCTGGCGACGAGCTCGCTCACACATTGGATTGGGCAAGTTTGGGGTTGGATCCCAAAGACGAGCGCTTGGCGCTCTATGTGAATTTGAGAGCAGCACGTGGTGAGATTGCCGCCGCCTTTTATCAAACCGCCAACACGGACTTGAAGGTGATGGCGGTGACGGGCACCAACGGCAAAACCACGACAAGTTGGTGGTTGGCGCAAGCGCTTGAACACTTGGGCGAGAGTGCAGCTGTGGCGGGCACCCTGGGTGTGGGTCAGTTGGTTTGGAGTCCTTTGAACCATGCCATGGAGGTCAAGGCCTTGACCTTGAGCAAGGAGAGTCCAAAGGAGGCTGCTGCCTTGGGACTCTTGACCACACCAGAGGCCACACAACTGCACAGTGCACTTCGCACCTGTGTTCGAAAGGGTGTGCGCTACATGTCTATGGAGGCTTCATCGGTTGGGTTGGTTGAAGGCCGCATGAAGGGCTTGCAAATTGAGGTGGCGGTGCTCACCAATTTCACGCAAGATCATTTGGATTATCACCAAACGATGGAACGCTATTGGAGTGCCAAGGCGTCATTGTTTTTGGATTTCGCACCCAAAGCAGCGGTCATCAATTTGGATGACCCCAAGGGTCGCGACTTGTACGCTGAGTTGGAGTCAAGGCAAGAGGGTGCTGCGCCAGATGAGGCTGTGAAAGTGGTGGGTTACACCGTGCTGCAAAACACACAAAGCACCCCAATCACAACAGAGGGTGTTTTGTGCGCGCACAGTGTGAGACTTGATGAAAAAGGTCAAGCGTTTGAGCTCAACTGGGGCTCAGAGCACAGAAGTGCCAGCATCAATGCACTGGGCGCATACAACTTGAGCAATGCATTGGCGGTGATGGGCAGTTTGCTCGTGATGGGACGCAGTTTGGAAGAAGCCATTCACGCCGTTGAAGACTTGAAGGCTGTGCCTGGAAGAATGGAAGTGGTGGAGACTCAGACCTCGGATCCCATGCCGCTCGTGGTGGTGGACTATGCCCACACGCCAGACGCCTTGAAGCAAGTCTTGGCAGCATTGTCAGAAAAAGCCGATGCCCGCCAAGGCGCGTTGTGGTGTGTTTTTGGCTGTGGTGGCGAGCGAGACGCCATGAAGAGACCTTTGATGGGTGGCATCGCCGAGGCGTGGGCACGACATGTGGTGGTGACCTCTGACAACCCCAGGAGTGAAGATGCATTGAGCATCGCCAAAGATGTGTTGAGCGGCGTGCGTGAGCCTAGTGGCGTTGAAGTTCAACTCGATCGCAAAGCTGCCATCGAGTCCTCCATTGAAAGGGCTCAGCCCAATGATGTGGTGCTTGTGGCTGGTAAAGGGCACGAGCAAACCCAAGAGGTCAATGGGGTGAAGTCACCCTTCAGTGACTCCAAAGTGGCCCGACAAGCCCTTGAGAAACGCATGGATGCCAAAGAATCTAAAAAAGGGGGGCGCCATGGGTGATGTGAGCGGCCTCGCTTTGGGTTCTGGATTTCCTGCTGAGGACGAGGGCATGCACCTCACTTGGGGTGAGCTTGGAAGATTGCTCATGACCGATGAGAGCCTGCAGGTCAAGGCCATTGGCATAGAGGGTGGGGTTGAGTTGGAGCAAGTGAGTCGCTTGCACACAGACACTCGCACTTTGATGCCAGGTGATTGTTTTGTGGCCTTGAAGGGCGAGCGTTTTGATGCCAACGATTACTTGGAGCAAATCACCGATAGGGGTGCAGTGGGCGCGATCGCTCACCACGGCAGGCTCAAGAGCGGGATGATTGGATTTGAGGTCAATGACACCACAAAAGCTTTGGGGGTTGTGGCGGCTGCTTGGAGAGCGGGCAAAAGCACCCAATTGATTGCGGTCACAGGCAGCAACGGCAAAACCACCGTGACGCAAATGATTGGTGGGATTTTGCTTGCATGGAAGTTCAAAGACAGTTTGGCCACCCAGGGCAACTTCAACAACGCCATTGGTGTACCCCTCACCCTTTTGAGGCTCAGAGACCACATCCAAGTGGGTGTGGTGGAGCTTGGGATGAATCACCCTGGGGAGATCGAAGGTTTGGCGCGTTGGGTCAACCCTGAGGTGGCACTTGTGAACAACGCTCAGCGCGAGCACCAAGAGTTCATGAAGAGTGTGAAGGCAGTGGCCGAGGAAAACGCACAAGTGTTCAAGGCGCTCAAGCCGGGTGGGGTGGCCGTCTTTCCAGGACACGATCCGCAAACAGAATTTTGGCGCGAGTTGGCACAGGGTCAACGTCAGATGACCTTTGGTGCATCAAGCGATTGTGATGTGCACTTGATCTCTCACGAATGGCTAAGCGGTGCTTGGCATGCGAGAGTGAGCGTATTGGGTCAAGCCTTCAATGTGCGACTGCACCAAGCGGGTGAGCACAACTTGATGAATGCGCTGGCCAGCATCGCTTGTGCGCATGCCTTGGGCGCTCCGCTTGGTGCGATTCAACAAGGCTTAGAGGATTTCAGACCCGTTGCAGGTCGCACCCAAACCAAATTGGTCCAGATGGGCAAAAGGGTGATCACCCTGGTTGATGACAGTTACAACGCCAACCCCGATTCGGTCTTGGCGGGCATTGAGACCTTGCGTGGTTTGCCCTCTCCTAGGCTTCTCATTTTGGGAGACATGGGTGAGGTGGGTGAGAGTGGGGATGTCTTTCACCAAGAGGTGGGTCGGTTTGCGAAAGCCTCAGGCATTGAGCATTTGATGTGCCTTGGAACATTGACCGAGCACACCGCCTTGAGCTATTCAGGTGAAATGAATGGTGTGCATTTTGAGAATTTAGAGTCCCTCTTGGATCACCTGCCAGGTGTTCTTCAGGGTGTAGAGAGCGTTTGGGTCAAGGGCTCGCGCTTCATGCAAATGGAGCGGGTGGTGAAAGCCATCACCGCCTTGTCGCTTCAACAAGAGGAGAAAACATGCTCTTGACACTTGCACAGTGGTTGCAAAGCTTGTCGCCTGAATTTGGATTTTTCAGGGTCTTCCAGTACATCACCTTTCGTGCCGTGATGGCTGCTTTGACGGCACTTTTGATTGGACTCATCGCAGGTCCTTGGGTCATCAACCGACTCACCGAATTGAAGGTGGGTCAACCCATTCGTGGCTACGGCATGCAAAGTCACTTGAGCAAAAGTGGTACGCCCACCATGGGGGGTGTCCTCATTTTGATTGGCATTGGAGTCTCCACCATCCTTTGGTCCGATTGGAGCAACCGCTTTGTGTGGATTGTGATGCTCGTGACATTTGGCTTTGGGGCGATTGGCTGGGTGGACGATTGGCGCAAAGTGGTGAGCAAGGACCCAGAGGGTATGCCTTCTAGGGAGAAATACTTTTGGCAATCGGTGATTGGGCTGGTGGCTGCGCTTTATTTGGTGTTCAGCATCTCTGAGAGCAGCAACTACAGAGTGATTGAGCTCTTTTGGAGTTGGCTCAGGTCAGGTTTCGATTTGAATTTGCCACCCAAGGCAGGACTCATGGTGCCTTTCATGAAAGAGGTGAGTTATCCCTTGGGTGTGTTTGGTTTTGTGGTGCTCACCTATTTGGTGATTGTGGGTTCGAGCAACGCGGTGAACTTGACAGACGGTTTGGATGGCTTGGCCATCATGCCAGTGGTGATGGTGGGCTCGGCTTTGGGCGTGTTTGCCTATGTGACGGGAAGCTCTGTGTATTCACGCTATTTGATCTTGCCCTACATTCCGGGATCAGGCGAGTTGCTCATCTTTTGTGCTGCCATGGCTGGAGCCGGACTTGCCTTTTTGTGGTTCAACACGCACCCCGCACAAGTGTTCATGGGGGATGTGGGTGCATTGTCTCTTGGGGCTGCTTTGGGCACGATTGCGGTCATTGTGAGGCAAGAAATTGTGCTCTCCATCATGGGTGGCATCTTTGTGGTTGAAGCGCTCTCGGTGATGCTGCAGGTGAGCTACTTCAAGTACACCAAGAAAAAATTTGGCGAGGGGCGTCGCATCTTCAAGATGGCGCCACTGCACCACCACTTTGAGAAAAGTGGTTGGAAAGAAACCCAAGTGGTGGTCCGGTTTTGGATCATCACGATGCTGCTTTGTTTGGTGGGCTTGTCCACCTTGAAACTCAGGTAATGCAATCACACTAGTCACAACCCTCAAATGCTCAACTTAAAAGAACAACACATCATGATCCTGGGATTGGGAGACTCCGGTCTTTCCATGGCCCGTTGGTGTGACTTTTGTGGTTCGCATGTGTGGGTGGTGGACAATCGAGAGGCGCCTCCGAAGTTCTCAGAGCTCAAACAAAGCTTGCCGCGAGTGCAGTTCATCACGAGCCTATTCGATGCCCATTTGCTTGAACGCGCACCCTTTAAAGCGGTCTTCAAAAGCCCTGGCTTGAGCCCAGAACAGGTGAGCGGATTGTGGGAGAGCGCCAAAGCTTCGGGCTTGGTCACAGGAGGAGAGCTCACCCTTTTTGCACAAGCCTTGGAAGACTTGGAGCGCACGGCAAGCTACGCGCCCAAAGTGCTTGCGATCACGGGCACCAATGGAAAAACCACGGTCACGACCTTGACGGGTTTGCTCTTGGAGCGAGCGGGCCTCAAAGTGGAAGTTGCGGGCAACATTGGTCCAGCCATGCTTGAGCGGCTACTGGCTCATTTGAAGCCCGATGACCTGGACGCCATGCGTGAGGACCGAGTCCGCATGACGTCAGTTTTGACGGTGCAAGAGCGCTTGGATTTGGAAGAAGCTCTGGAAAATGAGTCACTGGGTGAGGAGGCAAGCGAATCTGATTCTGGCCACGATGAGCTTGGTGACCCAGAGCCACAATTGCAAGAGTCGGCGCATTCAGACTCGGATGCACAGTCATCTGAAAACTCCTCGATCTCAGAGGATGAAGCCTCAACGGACTTGAATTTGCCCATTCCTGTGACCCCTGAAGTCGTCTTGCCCGATTGGGTGCACGCATTGCCAGACGCTTGGGTGCTGGAGCTATCGAGCTTTCAGCTCGATGGTGTGAGCAACTTCAAGCCCACCATGGCCACGGTGCTCAATGTCACGCAAGCCCGGAGGCAGTGGTCCGCCTGTTCGAGGAAGACTCACGGATGCCCGAATGGTTCCATCAATGCTCCGAGGCCCGGCTGATCAAGGCAACCACGCCGGAGGACAAGATCCTCTATTTTGTGATCTCGATGCCCTGGCCGGTCCGGGACCGGGACCTGGTTTTTAGCCGCGTTCGTTCCCAAGATCCAGCCACCGGAGCCGTGGAATACAGGACTTCATCCCTGCCC
>CAIPII010000186.1 GCA_903865035.1 uncultured Burkholderiales bacterium
CCTGCCGCTCTCAATTTCTTCAAGAGCACTTCGGTCAACTCGTCGTTGGCCTTGGCGATGATTTCACCGGTTTCTGTGTCCACCACATCATGACTGATCACGCGACCAATGAGGAAGTCCTCTGGAACGCTAATGAATTTGGTGCCGCTGGCTTCCAACTCACGGGTGTGACGCACAGTCACGCGCTTGTCTTTGGCGATCACGACTTTACCGGCCTTGTCGGTGATGTCAAAACGAGCGACCTCACCTCTCAAACGCTCAGCCACAAACTCCATTTGCGCGCCGGTGTCCATCAAGTGAAAGTGGTCGTTCACAAAGAAGTTGGCCAAAATGGATTCAGGTGTCAAACCAATCGCTTTGAGCAAAATGGTGACGGGCATTTTTCTTCTGCGGTCAACGCGGAAGTACAAAATGTCCTTGGGATCGAACTCAAAATCCAACCATGAACCACGGTAAGGGATGATGCGAGCGCTAAAGAGCAACTTGCCTGAGCTGTGGGTCTTGCCCTTGTCGTGCTCAAAGAACACGCCGGGTGAACGGTGCAACTGAGACACGATCACGCGCTCTGTACCGTTGATGATGAAAGAACCCTTGTCAGTCATCAAAGGCACTTCGCCCATGTAGACTTCTTGCTCTTTGACTTCTTTGACGACCTTGGATTGTGAGGTTGAGCTCTCGCGGTCATAAATGATCAATTGCACACGTGCTCTCACGGCCGAGGCAAAGGTCAAGCCACGGGTTTGACATTCACGCACGTCAAAGGCGGGCTTGGCCAAGTTGTATTCCAAGAACTTCATCTCCACAAACCCGTTGTGGCTCACGATGGGGAATGCAGCCTCAAAAGCCGCTTGCAATCCTTCAGATGTTCTTTGTTTGGGTGGGACCTCTGCTTGCAAAAACGCCGTGTAAGCGTCCTTTTGCATTTGGAGTAAATAAGGTACTTCGAGCACGCTGTCGCGGCTGCCGAAACTCTTGCGAATGCGCTTGCGTTCGGTGTATGTATAGGCCATGAGTTCTCCGGGCTAGATATCTCTCGGCGACTGTGGGCTTTGGTCAAGTAAAAGGCACTCAGCACCTCTTGCCTGACACATCTTGGCGGCTGGCCTCTACCAGCGTTGGCGGACGATTGAGCATTGCACTCAACCCGAACCAAGGGTTTTCTGCAGTCGGGGGTCAGAAAACACTCAAAAACCAATGACCCTCTTGGGACATGTGCTTTTGGCTGCTCTCTAAGCGCCAAAGGCCACAGAAGAAATTCCCCCTTTTGAGGGGAAAAGCTTCTCGGCCTTTTGAGTCCTTTTGAAGGGACTTATTTGAGTTCGACTTTGGCGCCGGCTTCTTCGAGCTTTTTCTTGGCGGCTTCTGCGTCGGCTTTGGACACGCCTTCTTTGACAGCCTTGGGAGCACCGTCCACCACGTCTTTGGCTTCTTTCAAGCCAAGACCTGTGATTTCGCGAACTGCTTTAATGACGGACACTTTGTTAGCGCCTGCGTCAAGCAACATCACGTTGAATTCGGTCTTCTCTTCAGCTGCTGCAGCGCCACCGCCACCACCAGCTGCTGCGGGAGCAGCCATGGCTGCTGCGCTCACGCCAAACTTCTCTTCGATGGCTTTCACCAATTCGTTGAGTTCGAGAACCGTCATGCTGTCCAATGCGGTTAAAAATGAGTCTTTATCAAATGACATGATGTTTTCCTAAATGATTTATGTTCCAAGAACTCCCTCTGCTTGAGCACTCCAATGAAGAGATTTCAATTCAAACAGTCAAGGTCCTTAAAAAATGGGTTAATGATTCAATTCGTCTAAAAGGGATCAAGCGATACTGGCTTTAAGCCGCTGCTTCTGGGGCGGGTGCCTCAGGAGCTGCAGCCGCTTCAGCAGCGACTTCAGGGACTGCAGCAGCCACGGGCTCAGGAGCAGGAGCGCCCTCAGCCTTTTTAGCTGCCAATGCACCCAAGACCACCGCTGCGCGGGACATGGGAGACATCAACAATCCACACAATTGAGCCAGCAACACTTCTTACGAAGGAATGTAGGCCAATTGCTTCACACCATTCACATCCAACGCTTTTCCACCGATGGCACCCGCACGAATCACCAATTTTTCATTGGTTTTCGCAAAGTTCGCCACCACGCGAGCCGCTGCAACAGCGTCCACGGAAAAGCCATAGATCAATGGGCCAGTCATCTGCTCGGCAACAATCTCAAACGCACTTCCAGAGACCGCACGACGGGCCAAGGTGTTTTTCAACACACTCAAGCTCACGCCTTGGTTGCGGGCCTCGGAGCGCAGTTTGATCATGTCAGCCACTGTGATACCGCGGTACTCAGCCATCACCAGCGTTTGCGCGGTTTTGGCAAGTCCCTCTACCTCAGAGACGACAGCTTCTTTCTCACTGCGATTCAGACTCAAGGTCTACTCCTTAATTTGCAGTGCTCGTGTCTTGTGTTTCGTTTAAAAAACTCAAGACCTTCTGCACCACGGGCCTACTGATATCAGCGATCTTGTCTGCCCGAAAAATGAATGTCATTTTTGATTGAGCAGTGGGATCGCCATCTGCGTTGGCTTTCTCACTATTAAGCATTCCACAAGGGAGCGCGCCAACGGTCTTGGATGGCTCAAGGGTTAAAGTGCGTGAGAGTCATTGAACTCCAACTCACCCTCTCCCCAGACCCACCACCCTTTAGGCAACCCCTTGGCAATTTCTCACCATGAAGGCACCTAGAGAATTCTTTGGGAGGTCGATTGCACAAGGCTTCGACCTCGCTCACACCTGAAATCAGGCGTTTAGGCTGTCAAAGTTTGCAAATCGATGCGAACACCCACACCCATGGTGGATGAGAGCGCCAATTTGCGCAAATACACACCCTTGCTCGTGGCTGGCTTTGATTTGTTCAAAGCATCAACGAGTGCGGCCAAGTTGCCTTGCAATTTGTCGTTCTCAAAGGAACGGCGACCAATGGTGGCGTGAACAATACCGGCTTTGTCAACACGGAACTGAACTTGACCAGCCTTGGCGTTTTTAACCGCTGTGGCCACATCTGGTGTCACGGTGCCGACTTTGGGGTTTGGCATCAAGCCACGTGGTCCCAAAATTTGACCCAATGTACCAACCACACGCATCGCGTCTGGCGCAGCAATCACCACGTCAAAGGGCATGTCGCCAGCCTTGACACGTGCAGCCAAATCATCCATACCCACCACGTCAGCACCTGCTGCCTTGGCTTCTTCTGCCTTGGCGCCTTGTGCAAACACAGCCACACGGGCCGTTTTACCGGTTCCGTTGGGCATGACCACCGCGCCGCGAACGACTTGGTCAGATTTCTTGGCATCGATACCGAGTTGAACGGCCACGTCGATGGACTCGTCAAACTTTGCGGTTGCGTATTCTTTAACGATCACCAACGCATCTGCCAAAGGGTAGAGCTTGTTGGCGTCGATTTTGCCCACTTGGGTCTTTTGTTTTTTGGTCAATGCCATGATCAGATCACTCCCTCTACAGTGACACCCATTGAACGAGCAGAACCCGCAATGGTGCGAACGGCCGCGTCCATGTCAGCAGCTGTCATGTCGGGCATCTTTGTTTTTGCAATCTCTTCGAGTTGCGCGCGAGTGATCTTGCCAACCTTGTCAGCGTGTGGCTTGGAAGACCCTTTGTCGAGCTTGATCGCTTTTTTGATCAAAGTCGTTGCAGGAGGTGTCTTGATGATGAACGTGAAGGACTTGTCTGCGTAAGCCGTGATCACGACAGGCAGTGGCAGTCCGGGCTCAACACCTTGAGTCTGTGCATTGAATGCTTTACAGAACTCCATGATGTTCAAACCACGTTGACCCAATGCGGGTCCAATGGGAGGGGAAGGATTGGCCTTACCAGCAGGCACTTGCAGCTTGACAAAGCCGACGATTTTTTTCGCCATTTGTGTACTCCTAACGGGTGCAAACGCTCAAAAGAGCTCCCCGCGGGTTAGAGACTCTCGAATTTTGAAGGGCGTGAAGTCCACAAAGGGCAGTTCACAATCGCCTTGAAAATTCTGTTGGAGATCAGCGCCGAGTCAGATAAACGCTGAAATGTTTTCAGGGAACCCTCGTTTTTAACGCAAAAACAGCTTTTCAGCAAGTTTTTAGTAAAAACCCTAGGGTTCGATCAGGTTTTTTCGACCTGACCAAATTCCAGTTCGACGGGCGTTGCACGACCAAAAATCGTGACAGAGACGCGAACCTTGTTCTTTTCGTAGTTGACCTCTTCGACCGAGCCATTGAAGTCGGTGAAAGGACCCTCTTTGACACGGACCAACTCACCCACCATGAATTCCACTTTGTGGCGTGGTTTGTCGGAACCCTCTTGCATTTGAGACACAATCTTTTGCACTTCATCTTGAGAGATGGGTGCAGGACGGTTCTTGGCGCCACCCACAAAGCCCGTGACTTTGTTAGTGTGCTTGACCAAATGCCAGGACTCGTCGTCCATGATCATCTCAACGAGCACGTAGCCAGGAAAGAAGCGACGCTCCGTTGTTTTCTTTTGTCCATTTTTCATCTCCACCACTTCTTCGGTGGGGACCAAAATGCGACCAAATTTGTGTTCCATGCCTGAGCGCGCAATGCGCTCAAGGATGTTGCGCTCGACAGCCTTCTCCATGCCTGAATAGGCATGAACCACATACCACCTGAGGTCTGGGTTGGCGGCTGGAGCCAAACTGTAACCGCCTTCAACGGCGTCATTGGCCACTAGGCCCATGGCCAAGTGGGGATCTAAAACTTCGTTTGCACCTGGGGTGCTTGGGTCTGAGGCGTGTTGAGTCATTATTTTTTCCAGCCCAAAATTAAATCGTAAAACAACCACTCAAGCGTCTTGTCCGTGAACCAGAGCAAAACCGCCATGATGAAGACGAAACCAAAGACGTAGAGCGTCATCTGGGTCGCTTCTTTGCGAGTGGGCCACACCACTTTGTGGACCTCTCTCCAAGCATCCTTGCCAAAAGCCACGAGGAGCTTGCCATGGATGGAGGAGAAAAACACAATCACGGCCAATACCAGACCTGCGATCACGCTCAACCACTGCACCAAGGGACCTTGAGCGGACAACGCATAAAACCCAACCAAAGCGGCTAGGATGAGCGCCACAGCCAAGCCCAACTTGGCCCGATCGGCAAAGCTAGAGACTGTTTCTACGTTTGTACTGGCCATAAAAGAAGACTAAATAAGTTGCAAAAAAAGAGCATCAAAATGAAGGCCTTTGAGACACACAAGCCCGCCAAGCGATTGGCGGGCTTTGAATGACTGACTCACAGGCCTCAATGTGCCATCACCTGAGCTGCATGACCTTTGGACTCAAAGATCCATTGCAGCCAAGTGGCAGGGGCGGAGGGAATCGAACCCCCAACCTTCGGTTTTGGAGACCGACGCTCTGCCAATTGAGCTACACCCCTAAAAAATCACTCCATGATCTTGGCAACAACACCCGCGCCCACAGTCTTGCCACCCTCACGGATCGCAAAACGCAAGCCCTCTTCCATCGCAATCGGGTGGATCAACTTCACAGTGATCGACACGTTGTCACCAGGCATCACCATCTCTTTGCCTTCTGGCAACTCGATCGCTCCGGTCACGTCCGTTGTTCTGAAGTAGAACTGGGGTCTGTAGTTGTTGAAGAATGGCGTGTGACGACCACCTTCGTCTTTGGAGAGCACGTACACCTCAGCTGTGAAGTGGGTGTGGGGCTTGATTGAACCAGGCTTGCAGAGCACTTGACCGCGCTCAACCTCTTCACGCTTGGTGCCGCGCAACAAAATACCCACGTTGTCACCCGCTTGACCTTGGTCAAGCAGTTTTCTAAACATCTCAACGCCTGTACAGGTGGTTTTCAAAGTGTCTTTGATACCCACGATCTCGATCTCTTCTCCGACCTTCACGATACCGCGCTCAACACGGCCTGTCACCACCGTTCCACGACCAGAGATCGAGAACACGTCTTCAACAGGCATCAAGAACGCGCCGTCAATGGCACGCTCAGGTGTGGGGATGTATGTGTCCAAAGCCTCGGCCAATTTGAAAATGGCTTGCTCGCCGAGTTCTCCCTTGTCGCCTTCCAAGGCGAGTTTGGCTGAACCCTTGATGATCGGTGTGTCGTCTCCAGGGAAATCGTACTTGGAGAGCAATTCACGCACTTCCATCTCAACGAGTTCCAACAACTCAGCGTCATCGACCATGTCGCATTTGTTCAAAAACACAATGATGTAAGGCACACCCACTTGGCGGGCCAACAAAATGTGTTCACGTGTCTGGGGCATGGGGCCGTCAGCAGCTGAACACACCAAAATGGCGCCGTCCATCTGAGCTGCACCCGTGATCATGTTCTTCACATAATCGGCGTGTCCAGGACAATCCACGTGTGCGTAGTGACGGTTCTCGGTCTCATACTCCACGTGAGCTGTATTGATCGTGATACCACGCGCCTTTTCTTCAGGAGCCGCATCAATTTGGTCGTACGCCTTGGCTTCACCACCAAATTTGATGGATAACACCGTTGTGATCGCCGCTGTGAGCGTCGTCTTGCCGTGGTCAACGTGGCCAATTGTGCCCACGTTCACGTGAGGCTTGGTCCGTTCGAATTTACCTTTTGCCATTTTTATTCATCCTAAAGAACATACCCGTGTGTTGGTTTAAAGTTTGCATATCACTGCTGGTTCGTTGAGCACGGGCACACAACGGCGCGATATCGCAGACTGCTTTTAAATCTTACTTGGCGCGCGCTGCCACAATGGCTTCAGCGACGTTTCTTGGAGCTTCAGTGTAGTGCTTGAATTCCATGGTGTAAGTCGCACGACCTTGTGACATGGAACGCAATGTTGTGGAATAACCAAACATCTCAGACAGTGGCACTTCTGCCTTGATGGCTTTTCCACCACCAACCATGTCTTCCATGCCTTGAACCATTCCGCGACGTGAGGACAAGTCACCCATCACGTTACCGGCATAGTCCTCAGGGGTCTCAACCTCAACGGCCATCATGGGCTCCAAAATCACGGGGCTTGCTTTGCGGCAACCCTCTTTGAAGCCAAAAATCGCTGCCATCTTGAAGGCCATCTCTGATGAGTCAACATCATGGTATGAACCGAAGTGCAACGTGACCTTCACGTCCACAACGGGGTAACCCGCGAGCACGCCTGTTGTCAAGGCTTCGATCACGCCCTTTTCAACGGCAGGAATGTATTCTCTTGGAACCACACCGCCTTTGATCGCGTCCACAAACTCAAAACCCTTACCCGCTTCGTTGGGCTCAATCTTGAAGACGACGTGTCCATACTGACCCTTACCACCTGATTGGCGAACGAACTTGCCGTCTGCGTCTTCGATGGTTTTGCGAATGGTTTCGCGATAAGCCACTTGAGGCTTACCCACGTTGGCTTCAACACCGAACTCACGCTTCATGCGGTCAACGATGATCTCCAAGTGCAACTCACCCATACCGGCAATGATCGTCTGTCCAGACTCTTCATCGGTCTTGACGCGGAATGAAGGATCCTCTGCGGCCAAACGCTGCAATGCAATACCCATTTTTTCTTGGTCAGCCTTGGTTTTTGGCTCAACAGCCTGTGCAATCACAGGCTCAGGGAACACCATGCGCTCCAAAGTCACCACCGCATCGGGATCACACAAAGTCTCACCCGTGGTCACATCTTTCAAGCCCACGCAAGCGGCAATGTCGCCCGCGCAAATCTCTTCAACCTCTTCACGGTTGTTGGCGTGCATTTGAACAATACGTCCAATGCGCTCTTTCTTTCCCTTGATGGCGTTGTACACGGTGTCGCCCTTGTTGAGCACCCCTGAGTAAACGCGAACAAAGGTCAACTGTCCCACAAATGGGTCGGTCATCAATTTGAAAGCCAAAGCAGAGAATTTCTCTTTATCATCGGCACGGCGTGTAACGGGAGCCTCGTTTTCATCAAGACCTGTCACAGGTGGAATGTCAATGGGTGAGGGCATGAGTTCAATCACAGCATCCAACATACGCTGAACGCCTTTGTTTTTGAACGCTGTACCACACAACATGGGCTGGATTTCACCCGCAATGGTTCTGGTGCGCAATCCGAATGTGATTTCCTCTTCAGTCAAGTCACCTTCTTCAAGGTACTTGTTCATGAGATCTTCAGACGCTTCGGCAGCTGCTTCCATCATGTTTTCACGCCATTTTTTAGCGTCTTCGACCAATTCCGCAGGAATATCGCGGTAGTCAAACTTCATGCCTTGTGAAGCCTCATCCCAAATGATGGCCTTCATTTTGCGCAAATCAACAACGCCTTGGAAATGCTCTTCAGCTCCAATAGGAATCACGATTGGAATTGGATTGGCCTTGAGGCGCAATCTCATTTGGTCATAAACCTTGAAGAAATTCGCGCCAGTTCTGTCCATTTTGTTCACGAACGCCAAACGTGGAACGCGGTATTTGTTGGCTTGTCTCCAAACGGTTTCAGACTGAGGCTGAACACCACCCACGGCGCAGTAAACCATGCAAGCACCATCGAGCACGCGCATTGAGCGCTCAACTTCAATCGTGAAGTCAACGTGTCCAGGGGTGTCAATGATGTTGATTCTGTGCTCGGGGAAAGACATCTCCATGCCCTTCCAAAAACAAGTGGTGGCAGCAGAAGTGATGGTGATGCCACGCTCTTGCTCTTGTTCCATCCAATCCATGGTCGCTGCACCATCGTGCACCTCACCAATCTTGTGATTCACACCTGTGTAGAACAAAATGCGTTCTGTCGTTGTGGTTTTACCTGCGTCAATGTGCGCTGAAATACCGATGTTGCGATAGCGCTCAATTGGGGTCTTGCGAGCCATGATGGTTGCCTTTTAAGAGAAAGATAAATTGAAACAGGCAGGGCGCTCGACCAGGGGGTTTTACCCCAGATCTTCACACCTGCCTGAATAAAAACGAAATTAGAAACGGAAGTGCGAAAACGCTTTGTTGGCCTCAGCCATGCGGTGAACTTCATCACGCTTTTTCATTGCGCCGCCACGACCTTCAGAGGCCTCGAGCAACTCATTGGCCAAACGCAATGCCATGGACTTTTCGCCCCTCTTGCGAGCAGCTTCTTTCAACCAGCGCATGGACAAAGCCAAGCGACGAATGGGTCTGACTTCAACAGGCACTTGGTAGTTGGCACCGCCAACTCGGCGTGACTTCACCTCAACCATGGGCTTGACGTTGTTGATGGCAACGCTAAAGAGCTCCAAGGGGTCTTTGCCTGACTTTTGTTCGATTTGTTCCAAAGCACCGTAAATGATGCGCTCTGCAACCGCTTTTTTACCACCCTCCATGATCACATTCATGAATTTAGAGAGCTCTACATTGCCATACTTGGGATCTGGCAGAATTTCACGTTTTGGGACTTCACGACGACGTGGCATATCATTTCCTTTATTGCTTCAGTTGGGCTTGATTCATTTCAAGCTCCAGGGAGATCAAAAACAATCCCCACTTACTCGACCGCCTTACCCCACCATTGAGGCTTGGTGTCACTTCGCCCTCAGAGCCTGCCAGACTCAAAAGGCACCGATGATGCTTTAAGCCTTCTTAGGACGCTTAGCACCGTATTTAGATCTGGATTGCTTGCGGTCTTTAACGCCTTGCAAGTCCAAGGATCCACGCACAATGTGATATCTCACACCAGGCAAATCTTTAACACGACCACCACGGACCAAAACGACCGAGTGCTCTTGTAAGTTGTGACCTTCACCACCAATGTATGAAATCACTTCAAATCCGTTGGTCAAACGAACTTTTGCAACTTTACGCAAAGCAGAGTTAGGTTTTTTAGGCGTTGTTGTGTAAACACGCGTACAGACTCCTCGTCTCTGAGGAGAGTTTTGCATCGCAGGGCTTTTTGACTTGGTCTTTTCGACCTCGCGCCCATGACGCACCAATTGATTAATGGTTGGCATTGAAAACGTCCCAAACGTTAAAATTCGTGAATAAAAAATTTTCCGTAAATTGCGGAAAGCCTTCGAGTATATCAGTTCAAAAGTTTTTGGGCAACTTTTTAAACCCTGGCTGTTAGTGAGCGCTCACTTAACCCAAAGGCGCAACGCGTCCCAAGCACGTCCAAATATCGATGCTTCTTCGACGGTTTTCAAGCTCTCAAGCTCAATGTCGCCCATGGGTGCGCCAGAGAGAAAGAGTTTCAAGTGAGCGACCACTGCACCTTGTCGAACGGGTGCGACAACGGGATCCTTGAACTCTACTTTTGAGGTCAATTGTTTGGACTGACCCTCGGGTACAGCCACCACAATCGGTGTTGTTTTTCCAACAGGAAGCTCGCTTTCTTTGCCCTTCCACAGGCGAATGTTCATGACGGATTGGCCGGCATCAAAGAGTTTGACGGGCTCAAAAGCGGTGTAGCCCCAATTGAGAATTTTTTGTGATTCAGCTGCTCTGGAATTCTCACTCACAGCGCCCAACACGATCGACAAGAGTCTTCTGCCAGAGAATCCGGGTACATCGCGCTTTGCCGTTGCAATCATGCAGTAGCCTGCGGCATCTGTGTGGCCTGTTTTCAACCCATCAACCGTTGGATCGCGAAACAAAAGCAAATTTCGGTTGTTGTCATTGGCAACAGGAGTGCCTGGATAGCGATAACGCTTGATGGCGTAGTAACCAATGTACTCAGGAAAGTCTTGCATCAAGCGCTGCGCCAAAATGGACAAGTCTCTTGCCGTGGTCAAATGCCCCGCTGTGGTCAAGCCCTCTGGGTTTTTATACACGGTATGGGTCATGCCCAGTCGCAAAGCCTGGTCGTTCATCAATTGAACGAATCGCTCAACGCTGCCCCCAACTCCCTCGGCCAATGCCACTGCTGCATCGTTGCCGGACTGAACAATCAAGCCTTTGAGCAAATCCTCCACAGCAACCGTCATCTTGGGGTCCACAAACATCCTAGATCCTGGCATTTTCCAAGCGCGCACCGAAATCGGGAAAGATTGTTTCAGGTCGATTTTTTTGCTCTTCAAGGCCTCAAAAACAACATATGCGGTCATGAGCTTTGTGAGGGATGCTGGCTCCACAGGCTCATCGGCCAAATGCTCGGCCAGCACCTGATGAGCGCTCACATCGATCAACAAGTAAGCGTGCGCCGCAACCTCTGGTGGACTCACGCCTTGAATCTCTGCGTGCACCATGCTCATTGCCATCCATGCAGCACCCATCACCAGCGTTTTTATGCTTCTTATCATCTGATTACCGTTCATGATTTCAATGCTTTGCGTTTGCAAAACTTCTTGTTTACTTTAAAGAACACTGCTCAAGTGCCTAAGTACCAGGCCCTTTAAGAGCGGAAGTTGACCATGAAAAAAATGCCCAGTTTGAGGCACCACTGTGACAGGCAAAATTTGCGGCTCAGCCCAGTCCATCACCAATTTCAAGGGCACCGTATCGTCCTCGCTGCCATGAATGAGCAGCGTGTGATTGTGAAAATGAGGATCAATGTGTGGGACTTCAAAACGCGTCACAGCAATTCCAACCAAGACCACTTTTTTGATGTCGCGTGAGCCCGCCAGTTGATGCAAGGCTCTGGCTGCGGTCATGGCACCAAAAGAGAAGCCTCCCAAACACAAAGACCCCGTGGGCGCTTGCAACTCAATGACAGAAAGAGCGTCCTCTAACTCACCCACACTCTCGCCGTAACTGCCCTCACTTTGCCCAACCCCTCGGAAATTGAATCGAATCACGCGCCATCCAGCTTGTAAATGCGCTCTGGCCAAGGTTTGAATCACCTTGTTGTCCATGGAGCCACCATGCAATGGATGGGGATGACACAAAACAGCTGTGCCAAGCGAGCCATCTAAACCCAGAGCTTTCAATCCTTCTTCAGTTGGCTCATCAACCAAGCCCTCCAGCAACCCCACTGGGCCAGGAATCATTATTTTTTTTGAAAGCGAGTTCATCCTCAGCGACCTACATCTGGGGCAAGCATCAAGCGCTCAACCGGGACATTGTTTTTCAAGTGACTTTCAATGATTTCGTCGATGTCGTCGTTGTCCACAAAGGTGTACCAGATCCCTTGTGGATAAACCACCACCACAGGCCCTCCTGCGCATCGATCCAAGCAACCGGCCTTGTTGACGCGCACGCCCGCAGGACCAGACAATCCCTGCTTTTTGACACCCGCTTTGCAATGATCAAAAGCCTGCTGTGCTTGGAAGTGTGAACACGACTGCTCATTTGAGCGTTCGTTCAAACAAAAAAACACATGGTGTTGGTAGTAAGGTGGATTGTTCATCTTCTGATTTTAAATCCACTTTGTTCGTTCATGCGCGTGAACGTATGAATCATCACCACATAGGGCCACAACCAACCCAGCCACTGAGCCAATCCGTTGAAGCGCACAAATTTACTTTGCTCCCAAGTGAGCAAAGTCTGTGACAAATAAACATCTTGATGACCTGGGTTGACAAACAACACGTGAACCAAGATACAGGCGATCAACATCATTTTGGACAAGCCCATTGATAAGCCACCACTCACCAAACCCAAAACCAGAGCCAGACCCATTCCAGTGAGAACCTCCTGGTTGACCCATGAAGCGACGTGATTGGGTCCAAAGCTCAACCATGCGGACAAGGCTCCGACACCAATCCCCACGCTCAAGACCAAGAGCATCAAAACATATCGACGCGTGGGCCTAGAAACAATCGTGTTGATCAACAAGCATGGCATCAAAAGTCCTGTGGTCACGGTGAGCACGGCCCAGTCGTTGTTTTCTCCGAAAAAGCCCAAGGGGGGAAGTTGTACAAGCCAGTTGAAGGCCGAATCGGCAGACCATTCAAGAAGAAAATCTTGGATTCTCCAAAAAACTTGGCCCGTTGCAAACGGAATTTTCAATGGAAACAACAAAGCCAATGGCCAAATCAAAAGCATCACCAATGCCATGGCCGAATGTTTGATGAACCAACTTTTTTTGAAATGAGACCAAGCGTCGACCCAACCCCAGCGCTCAAAGCAATACGCCATCCATGCACCGATGAGCGCGCCCATGCTGTTCAATGCAAAGTCCACGACAGACGGTACCCTAGAAGGAAGGTAGGTTTGTGTGCACTCCATGACAAAGGAGAGCATACACACCAAAATCCAACCCCAAAACCACATGCTGGGGCCCTTGTAGGTTCGAACCAAGGCCAAGGTCAAAGTCAGGCCCAGGGGAATGTAGCCTAACAAGTTGAGCAAAACATCCCAAATCGACCAATACCTGGAGATGGGTGCAAAAAGAAAAGCCCAGGGGACGATGTCTTGATTGCGCCAGCCCTCAAAAGGATGCAAGCTCGCATAAACCACCACAGCCACAAAAAATGCACTGATGGGAGTGGCTGATGATCGAAATGCACTCATGCCATGCGTTTTTTAACGCGCAAGATGGCCACAACGACCAACACAAAACCCAGCAACCACGAAAAAGCATTGATCAAAAAAGATCCGGGATCTAGCGGCTTGTGCACCACCAAGGCGACAATGAGAAGCATCAAAACGACAGGCAATTCATTGAACCATCGGTACCAAATGTGCGTTCTCTGGCTGACCCCAGTTCTCAATGCTTTCAGGTGCCGAAAACACAATGCATGAAAAATGAGAACGCCCATCACAAGACCCAATTTGGCGTGCATCCAGGTTTGGTCTGCGCCTAGACCCACCCCATAATAGAGCCACAAGAGAGCACCCATCAAGACAGCGAAAAACATCAAGATGGTGGTGAATCGCATCAGCTTATTGGCCATCAAGATGAGTCTGGCCCAAACGACTTCCTCGCCCTCTTGCAGCATTGCCAAGTTGACAAATATTCTGGGCAGGTAAAAAAGTCCAGCAAACCAACTTGCCACAAAAACAATGTGCAACGTTTTTATCCAAAGCAATTGATTTGCCTCCACAAGTTTTTGATGACTTCATGCCGCACACGTGATGAATGCGAAGCACCTGTCACTTCCACAATCGCGCTCTCTCTTTTCACAATCCCCAACGGCAAACGGTCATTGGTTCACGCCAAATGCGTATTGAAAAAGGCAAGTGTTCTCTCTAACGCCAGGTTGGCTGACTCTTCATGGTACGCACCTCTCATGTCGCAATTGAAGCCATGGTCAGCGTCGTACATGTACACAGGAACGTTGGTGTGTTTGGCTTTGAACGCTTCAACAGTAGGCTCAGTGATCCAATGATCCTTTTGTGCAAAATGTGCAATGGTTGGACATTTTGGTGTGAGATCAATGGCTGGCTCTACTGTCATTCCACCACCGTAATAAGCCACAGCTGCACTGAGACCATTGACCAACGCCGCACTCTTCCAAGTCAGCAAGCCGCCCCAGCAATAGCCAACCACACCAACCTTTGCTTTTGACTCTTCGTGAGCCCAAGTCACTGCTGCTTGCAAGTCTTGAACCACACCCAATCCAGGCAATCCTTCGATTGCCATTTTGAGCTCAAATCCAGCTTTCATGTCCTCAGGTGTGTAGCCCAAATCAACGCCTACTTTTGCTCGTGTGAACGTCGCGGGTGCAACGGCCAAGTAGCCCGCCAATGCGTAGCCATTGGCCACGGCTTTGATGTGTGCATTCACACCGAAGATTTCTTGAATGACAATCACTGCTCCACGAATGTTGCCCTTTGGGTATGCCACATAAGCTTCGTTCTTGAATCCATCCGCTGCTGTCAATTCGATCATTTGACCCATGGTTAATGCTCCAGTTTTGTGGTTTGTGCCGTGAATTTGAACACGGCAGTGCTTGCTCTTAAATTTGAAAAATATTTAACACGACGATTATCATTCATCCCAAAAGCTTCCAAAATATGAAGCTGATTTCTTTGCGCCAGACTTTGAAAGTCTTTGAATGTGGCAACTCGAATATTGGGTGTGTCATACCACTCGTAGGGCAAATGTTTGGTCACTGGCATGCGACCATTTAAAACACTCAATCGATTGGGCCAGTGAGCAAAGTTTGGAAATGTCACCAAGCCCATTTTTCCAACGCGTGCCGTTTCTTTGAGCATGATTTCGGCATTTCTCAGGTGTTGCAATGTGTCAATTTGAAGAACCACATCAAACGACTGATCCTCAAAAAGCTTCAATCCCTGCTCTAAATCCAGCTGCAACACATGAACACCGCGTTTGACGCAAATTCCAACGTTTTCATCATCGAGCTCAATGCCATAACCAAAACAGCCTCTTTCCTGAATCAAATATTCAAGAAATGCACCATCCCCACACCCCAAATCCAGCACACGGCTCTTGGGAGGTATCAGGTTTGCCAAAATTTCGATTTGTTTAGATGAATCCAAAATCATCTGCCCTTAAAGTTGTTCAAAGTAATTTTTAACAACCGTCATGTAGCGTGCATCTTCCAGTAAAAAGGCATCGTGTCCATGAGGCGCATTGATGTTGGCATACGTCACTGCACAGCGGTTGTCCAAGAGGGCTTTGACAATTTCTTGACTTCGCGCTGGAGAAAATCTCCAATCGGTGGTGAAGCTGATGATCAAAAACTTGGCTTTGGTTTCTCTCAAAGCATGGCTCAAATGTCCGCCATGTTTCTTTGCAGGATCAAAATAATCAAGTGCACGTGTGATCAGCAAATAGGTGTTCGCGTCAAAGTAGTCTGCAAATTTATCACCTTGATATCTCAAATAGCTCTCAATTTGGAACTCAACATCCTGTGTCGTGTAGTGATAACTTTGATCCAAGGAATGGGTGGCACCTTCATCCACTGCCAATTTGCTTCTTTGTAACGCTCTGCCAAATCGCGTGTTCATCACATCATCGCTCAAATAGGTGATGTGTCCGATCATGCGCGCAATTCGCAACCCTCTGGTTGGCACCACGCCGTGACGGTAAAAATGACCATCGTGAAACTGTGGATCAGTCACAATGGCACGTCTGGCAACTTCATTGAAAGCAATGTTTTCTGCCGTTAAGTTCGGAGCACTTGCAATGACCACGGCATGCTGAAGTCTTGAAGGAAAGCGTATGCTCCAAGACAAAACTTGCATCCCACCCAAACTGCCCCCCATCACCGCCAACAAACACTCTATGCCCAAGGCGCTCACCAACCTCTCTTGTGAGTCAACCCAATCTTCTACAGTCACAACTGGAAAATCTGCCCCATACGCTTGGTTGGTGTTCGGATTGAGATCCTTGGGACCCGTTGAGCCAAAACAAGATCCTAAATTGTTGACACCGATCACGAAAAATCGGTTTGTATCAATGGGCTTACCAGGACCAATCATGTTGTCCCACCAACCCACATTGCTTGGCTCATCCTTGTAAACACCTGCCACATGGTGAGAGGCATTGAGTGCGTGGCAAATCAGTATGGCATTGCTTTTGTCTTCATTGAGCTGCCCATACGTTTCATATGCCAAGTCATAGCCGCCCAAGACCTTGCCACTTTGCAATGGCAAAGGCTCTTGAAAATGCATTTTCTTGGCTTCAGCAATGAGCGTCATGGGATATGAAACCGATGTTTAAGATTGCTCTATTTTGACATGGTCGCATTTGTATTTTTGTGTATTCTTTTTTATTCCCTATTGCTCAGAACGTGTTTTTTTGTTTGCTTTTGAATTAATCTTTCAAATAACCTCTTTATTTGTGGTATTTAAACACTCTTTTGCTGATTTCACGGCCATCCCTATAGTCAAAATGCAATATTGATACATAATGATTAAGCATACCTGTTTTTACTATTTGTGAAAGAGGTCATGCATGTTTGGTGATCGGTCAGTTTCGCGCCCCCGCTTTTTTTCTTGCGTTGTGCTTTGGGACCCCATCGCTTTGTTATTGTGTTTTTTAGGAGTCCCTTTTCATGGGCAACAAGCTTTACGTGGGTAACCTGCCGTACTCGGTGCGCGACAGTGATTTAGAACAATCTTTTGGTCAATTTGGTGCTGTTACAAGCGCCAAAGTGATGATGGAACGCGACACTGGTCGCTCAAAAGGTTTTGGTTTTGTAGAAATGGGTAGCGACGCTGAAGCGCAAGCTGCCATTGAAGGCATGAATGGCCAACCTTTGGGTGGTCGCAGTCTTGTCGTCAATGAAGCACGTCCCATGGAGACTCGTCGTCCCCCAAGATCGGGTGGCGGATTTGGTGGCGGCGGTGGCGGTGGCTACGGCGGCGGTGGTGGCGGCGGCTACGGTGGTGGTGGTGGTGGCGGCGGTCGTCGTGAAGGCGGCGGCGGTTACGGCGGTGGTCGTCGTGAAGGCGGCGGCAATGACGGTAATTTCCGCAGCCCCTACGGTGGTGCATCTAGATCTGGCGCTGAATATTAATTTCTAGCGTTTATCTAAAAATGGGCTCCTATTCAGGAGCCTTTTTTTATGGCTGCAATCAATGCGCTTTGGCAGCCAATTGAGCGTGGACATGGCCTTTCAAGTTCAAAATCATTTTGGTATTGTCGTAATCCAAACCCAAAGCATTGAAAGTATTTTTTCCTCTTCTGAGCTCAACAGGCTCGTGAGTGAACAACTTGTCTTCATCAATGAGGAAGTCTAAAAACTCACTGCGCATTTCCAGCTCCTCACCGGTTTGACCCGATTGCTTGGGAAGCCCCCTCACCACCACAGCTTGTCCAAGCAATTGAAGCTCTGAGCCATCCGCATTGGTCAAGGCTTGTTTGGCACTGGCTCGAGTCATGTTTTGTTGAGCGTCAAAGGTTTGCAGCTTGGGCAGCGTGATTTCAAGAACCTGATTGTCCGCAAAGTGATTGGCCTTCTCACCATAAATGATGGAGTGAAGCTGCCCATCGGATTGGTAGGATTTGACCGAAAAGTTTTTTAAATAATAGTCAATCGAATGCGAAGGGGTTAAAACCTTTTGTTGACTGATCTGAGAGGGTGTGTTTTTCACCAACCAATAGGTCATCATCGCCAAAATACCCATCAAAATCACTGGCACAAAAGACAAAACTTGATCAATGGTGTGCCTGGCCCTTTGCCAAGCAGTTCTTGGACTGATCGCGAGGGCATCTGGCTTGCTTAGCTTCACTTTGTGTATTGCTCAAGTATGGTTTGATACTTTCCGCTGGCCTTCAATATCAAATCACAAACCTCTCTCACACAACCTTCGCCACCTTTGTTGTGCGTTAAAAAATCAACCCTTGTTTTGATCTCCAAATGTGCATTCTGTGGTGCGACTGAAATGGCTGACTTGAGCAATATGGGTAAATCAGGCCAATCGTCTCCAACCGCCACAGATTGTGTCCAGTCAAATCCCAGCTCATCCAAAACTTTTTGAGCAACTTGCTTTTTGTCATGAACGCCCATGTGAATTTGCTCAATACCCAAATCGGTCAATCGTTTAAACAGGGCAAGACTTGTTCTTCCTGTGATGATGACGGGAGAAACACCCGCTTCAATCAAATATCTCAGGCCTTGGCCATCCAAGGTGTTGAATCTTTTGATGGTCTCACCATGTTCACTGTAGAAAATTTCTCCTGAAGTCAAAACACCATCAAC
>CAIPII010000187.1 GCA_903865035.1 uncultured Burkholderiales bacterium
GTGAAAAAGTCATACCCATTGGCCAAAGCATTGAAAATCAAAGCCAAGGAACTGAACGTCACCCCAACCAAGAGCAACAAAGGCCAAGCCAAAATGATTTTGGGACTGTGAATGACGCCAAGCAAGCCCATCACACACAAGATGGCACTCACGCTGAAGATGGATTTGAAAGCCGCCCAAAACATTTCAGCCAGCACAATGTCTTGCAACCGAATGGGGGCGTTCAATATCCCATCCCATGTTTTTTGGACATGCATTCTCGAAAACACCGAATACAAGGCCTCAAAACTGGCTGCATTCATGGCACTCATGCAAATTGATCCACTGGCCAAAAACAACAAATAAGGAACCCGTCCCTCGCTGGTTTTCACCTCTCCAACCAAAGCGCCCATTCCGTAGCCAAATGCAATCAACCACATGAGGGGCTCTGCAATGTTACCCACCAAGCTTGGAATCGCTAGCTTTTTCCAAACGCGAAAATTTCTCAAAAAAACCGGCCACCACCTCATCATGCCCCCTCTCGGATTTGTCGTCCGGTTAACTTTAAAAACAGATCCTCTAAATTGGCAGGCCGATGAAGGGTTCGCAACTGAGGCATGCCTGATAAAGCATGAAGCAATGCAGAGGGGTCATCGGCGTAAAAAAAGACCGTCTCCCCACTCTCCTCTACCCGCTGCGCGTGTGGCGAGAGAGAATGCATCAAGGACTCTTTGTCCGTGATGGCAAAAACCTCAATGACACTTTTCTCCAAATGTTGGCCGATGAGCTCCTTTGGCGCACCTTCGGCGATTTTTTGTCCCTGATCGAGCACGATCAAGCGATCACAAAGGCGCTCGGCCTCATCCATGAAATGGGTGGTGAGCAAAATGGATTTGCCCTCCCTGACCAAACTCTGCAGCCTCTCCCACATCAAGTGTCGGGCCTGGGGATCCAGTCCTGTGGTGGGCTCATCCAGGAGCAAGAGCTGAGGGTCGTTGACCAAGGCCCTGGCCAAACTCAACCTTCTGCGCATGCCACCAGACAACTCTCCGGGTTTTTCTTTGGCTTTGGCCAAGAGCGCGGCAAATTCCAGTAACTTGGGTATCCTCTCAGACAGGATCTTTTTGGACAATCCAAAATAAGCACCAAAAACCTCTAAGTTCTCCACGCACGTGAAGTCTGGATCCAATGTGTCGAACTGTGAGACCACCCCCAAGTGGTTTTTGATGAAAAGCGCATCCTCTGGCATTTGAGCCCCAAACGCACTCACTCGGCCCCCATCGGGACTGAGCTGCCCCAAGAGCATCTTCAAAATGGTCGTTTTCCCCGCCCCATTGGGACCAATGACGCCCAAACACTCGCCTTGGCGAATTTCAAATGAAACGCCATTGACCACACAAAGTGGTCCGAATGATTTTTTAAGGCCCACACAACTGAGCAAATTGACTTCGGGGTTGATCATGTTTTGAGTTTGTGAAATGAGGGATGGGCGAATGTGATTTTCACAAGCTGCCGTCGCTTTGCGTCATTGCCAAGCGGTGGCGCTTGACGAATTCGTCGTAGGTGTTGATGCCGCGCAACTTCAAAATGGTGTTCCTCACTGCCGCCTCCACCAGCACAGCAATGTTTCGACCCGCCACCACTTGAATCACCACTTTCATGACGGGAATGCCAAGCACATCTTGCGTCAAAGGCTCATGCGGGAGCCGATCATAATCTCGCTCCAAGGTCTCGCGCCTGACCAAATGCACAATCAATTTCAAGCGCATTTTGCGCCTGACAGCGGTTTCTCCAAAAATGGCCCTGATGTCCAAGAGTCCAATTCCACGCACTTCCAGCAAATTTTGCAGCAATTCGGGGCAGCGACCCTCAATGGTATTTTGATTGATGCGAAACAAATCCACCGCATCATCGGCCACCAAACCGTTGCCCCTGGAGATGAGCTCCAAGCCCAGCTCACTCTTGCCCAAACCCGACTCACCGGTGATCATGACCCCCAGGCCCAAAATATCCATGAAGACCCCGTGCATTGAGGTGCGATCGGCAAAGTGTTTGGACAGATAAGCCCTGAGCACATCGATCACATAGGCCGATGGCTCGCTGGTGGTGAACAAAGGAATTTGTGCATTGTCGCAAAGTGCAATCAACTTCTTGGGTGGCACTTGGCCATCGGCCAAAACCAACATAGGCGGCTTTAAAGTCACGATGCGACCAATTCTTCGCTCGCAATCCTCTGGCGTGGCATTGGTCAAATAGCTCACCTCACGCTCGCCCAAGAGTTGCAATCGATAGGGGTGAATGTAATTCAAATACCCCACCAAATCGGCGCCTGAGCGCGCTTGCCTCACCATGACCTCATCAAAGCGACGCTCACTCGCTGTGAGCCCAGCGACCCAGTTCCAAGCCAGCTTGGCCTTGAAGTCTTGGAACAAAACCACTGCACTGACCACCGTTGGCTTCATGTGAAACTCGCTTTAGTTTGATTTGATTGGGCAGACTCGCTTGTCGAGTGGAGAGTCATTTGCAATGAAGGCAGAGATTCAGCCCGATGCTTCAGCTGTTTTCTCAAGGATCATTTCATGCAAAGCTTGAGCACTCTGACAAGCCATCAGCGCATCTCGGATGTTGGCCTGCCCGAGCAAAGCGGCGATGCTGGCCAAGATTTCCAAGTGCTGTTGATTCGATGCCTCTGGCACCAAAAGGAAAAACAACAATTTCACGGCTTGCTCATCTGGCGCGTCAAAACCGATGGGCTCGTTCAACAAAAACACCGCCAAGAGCGGCTGCTTGAGCCCTTTGATTCGGCCATGGGGAATGGCCACACCATGCCCAAGCCCAGTTGAGCCCAACCTCTCTCTGGCAAATAAACTGTCTCCAACGCTCGCACGTGAGAGCGCGTAGAGGTCCTCAAAAAGCAGTCCAACCTCTTCGAAAGCTCTTTTTTTGCTGGTGATCTCAATCCCCACTTGGACGTGGCTTATGGGCAGGAGGTTTGATAGTAAGGTCATGATGGCGTCACATTATGCCCTTGTCAGCCCACAAATTGAAGTTTTTTCACGAGCTTTTCATTTTTCGTTTGCTTCACTCCTGAGTCCAGCACACAAGTCTTGCAGGCCATGTGGAATGTTTTACCCAAGAAAAAGCCCACGAATCTCGTGGGCTTGTGGTAGAGAGCAATCCCTGCTTGAGCGTTACAAATCTTTACATTTCTAGGCTCTGCAGGTCTCTTTTCGTGCCCACATGGTGGTGATCTTGGACTTTGGTTTTGTGCTTGACCACTTGACGATCCAGTTTATCGGCCAAGTCATCGACCGCCGCGTAGAGGTCCTCTTTGGCGCTTTGCGCAAATAAATCACTCCCTGGCACATGAATGCTGCACTCGGCGGTCTGCCTGAGACCTTTTTCTCGGCTGCTCTCAACGCTGAGCAACACACGCACATCCACCACTTGATCAAAATGACGCATGACCCGTTCCAGCTTGTTCACCACATAATTATGCAGCGCTGGTGTTACCTCTAAATGATGCCCACTGATTGTCATGTTCATATCTATCGCCTCCCACTTAGGTTCGCAAAATTGATTTGTTTTTTTCAGGGCGACTGCATCAAGAGGCCAAGCGTGAGTCGCTCGCCCCTCAAAGCAATCGACTTCACTATGCTACCAAGCGGCTCAAATTGCAAGGGATCTGTCATCATTTCTTCATCAAAATTTGATCTAAGCGTCCTTCTCTCGCCTTTTTAAAGGACTCCTTCGTTTTACAAGCAAAAAGAGTGGTTTTTTTAAAAGGGCTCTGCCATAATTCAAGGATCTTGACTACGGAGAGTACTCTCTTGGACACCCCCTCTACTTGGGGAGCTATGTAAAGCGGTCGTCATGAAGTAACCAAATGGGTTTTGCAGTGAGCACTCCCACCCATCTCATGAGGTTTCGCGTTGTAGCTCCCCGCCCTTTCCTACAACCGAACCTTAGCAGCCCGATGGCTGCCCTGAGACACACATGCTTAATATTTTTACGCTTGCAAACGGACGCCTGTTCCAAGAAGAAATCGAGTCTCTAGAAGAGCTGTCAAAGTTTTTACCCATTTGGGTAGACCTCGAGTCTCCAACGCCAGAAGAAAAACGCTGGATCAAGCAGTATTACGGCCTCTTGATTCCTGATGATGCGATGGACGAAGACATCGAAGAGTCAGCGCGCTTTTACGAAGAGGACAATGGCGAGTTGCACATCAGGAGCGACTTTTTGATTGCCGATGAAGATGAGCCTCGCTCGGTTCGCGTGGCTTTTATCTTGAATCAGCACAATCAAGACCTCAAAAGCCGCGGCGTACTGTTCTCCATCCACGACGAAGATGTGCCTGTCTTTAGACTTTTGCGCCTGCGAGCCAGGCGTGCACCCGGCCTCATTGAGGACGCCAAAGACGTGCTCTTGAAGCTCTTTGATGCCGATGCAGAGTACTCGGCCGATACCTTAGAGAACATCTACGACCAGCTAGAAGAGGCAGGCAAGAAAGTGCTCTCAGAGCACGTGACCGATGCTTTGGCTGGTGAGGTTTTGGCTGCGATTGCAAGGCACGAAGACTTGAACGGACGCATTCGCAGAAACGTGATGGACACGCGCCGTGCGGTGAGTTTTTTGATGCGACTCAAAATGTTCAACTCCGATCAATTCGAGGAAGCGCGTCAAATTTTGCGCGACATCGAGTCTTTGGACAACCACACGGCCTTCTTGTTTGACAAGATCAACTTCTTGATGGATGCAACCGTGGGTTTCATCAACATCAACCAAAATAAGATCATCAAAATTTTCTCCGTGGCCAGCGTCGCCTTGCTCCCCCCCACTTTGATTGCAAGCATTTACGGCATGAATTTTCAATACATGCCCGAGCTCAACTTCACCTGGGGCTACCCTTATGCCATTGGTTTGATGCTGGCAAGCGCGTTGGTGCCCATGTGGTATTTCAGAAAGCGCGGTTGGCTTCAATGAGAGTGACCCCCAAGCCTTGCTTGGGGCTGTCATCAAGAACCCGTGGGCTCTCAATCGTGCGTGGGACGCATCTCTAAATAGGTTTGAATCACGTGCGCGCCGTAGGGGGCCGCAACTTCTTCTATGAATTGTGTGAAGTTCAGACTCGCTGAATCATCGGCCCGGTCTGAGATCACTCTCACAGCAGCAAAAGGCACTTTGAAATCAAAGCAAACCTGAGCCACTGCAGCGCCCTCCATTTCAGCTGCCAAAGCAAGAGGCAAGCGAGCTCTTAAATCTTCTCTTTGGGCATTGTTCGAGATAAATTGATCCCCACTCACGACCAGCCCCTCGTGAACCAAGATGTCTTGAGCGTTCACCCCCAAACCAGCCAACAAGTGCTCCCCTTGCATCGCTCGCGCGAGCCCTGGCAGGCTGGCCTGTGCGGCTTGAACCAAGCACTGATGCTGTAGCGGTGAGGATGGGAAGTGGGAGCGCGCATAAAGCGGAATTTCGTAACGTGGGAAAAGCGGCGAAGCATCGAAATCGTGTTGAACCAATTCTTTGGCAACCACCACGTCCCCAACCTTCACGTCATCGCCCAAACCACCAGCCACACCTGAAAAAATCACTTCTTTGACGCCAAAGCGCTCAATCAGGGTCGCAACCGTTGTGGCCGCTGCCACTTTGCCAATGCCCGACAACACGGCAATGACAGGGTGTCCATGCCAATGGGCGAGCCAAAAAACGCGAGAGCCCACCGTGGTGGGCTCTCCGTTCATGAGTTCAACCAACTTTGAGACCTCCTCTTGCATGGCACTCACAATGGCGATGGGGCCTGTGTTGCGCATGAAAGTGAACTCTGAGTTGGCTCTTGAGGCGCTTTGCTTATTCGATGGCCTTGACCATGTCCTCAACCACTTTTTTGGCGTCTCCAAACACCATCATGGTCTTGTCCATGTAAAAGAGCTCATTGTCCAAGCCGGCATAACCTGCAGCCATGGAGCGCTTGTTGACGATGATCGTTTTGGCTTTGTAGGCCTCCAAAATCGGCATGCCGTAAATGGGGCTTCCCTTGACCATGGCCGCAGGATTGACCACGTCATTGGCGCCCAAAATGATGGCCACGTCGACCTGTCCAAACTCTCCATTGATGTCTTCCATCTCAAAGACTTGGTCATATGGCACTTCAGCCTCAGCCAAAAGCACATTCATGTGACCAGGCATGCGACCTGCAACAGGATGAATCGCGTATTTCACGTTCACGCCCTTGGCGGTCAACTTGGCAGCCATTTCTTTGACCGCATGTTGAGCACGGGCCACCGCCAGGCCGTAACCAGGAACGATCACGACACTCTCGGCGTTGCCCAGCACAAAGGCTGCGTCATCTGCGCTACCACTCTTGACCGAGCGCTGAACTTGCTCTCCAGCAGCTTGGGCCGTTGCGTCTCCGCCAAATCCACCCAAAATCACGTTGAAGAAAGAACGGTTCATGGCTTTACACATGATGTAGCTCAAGATCGCGCCTGAACTGCCCACCAAAGAGCCTGCAATGATCAACATGGAGTTGTTCAACGAAAAACCAATTCCTGCTGCTGCCCAGCCTGAGTAAGAATTCAACATCGAGACCACGACAGGCATGTCTGCGCCGCCAATGGGGATGATGATCAAAACGCCCAAGATGAAGGCCAAGGCCAACATGGTGAAGAAGGCTTCCCAAACGCCTGTGGCCATGAAATAAAAGCCCAGTCCAAGTGTTGCCAATCCCATCACCAAATTGAGGAAATGCTGGCCTTTGAAGATCACAGGTGCGCCGCGGAAAAGGCGGAATTTGTACTTGCCCGAGAGCTTTCCAAAAGCAATCACAGAGCCTGAGAAGGTAATGGCACCAATGGCCGCACCCAAAAATAACTCCAAACGGTTGCCCGCAGGAATGGGGTCGCCCAAATGGTGAACGATTTGGAAGGCTTGGGGCTCGGCCACCGCAGCAATGGCGATGAAGACCGCAGCCAAACCAATCATGCTGTGCATGAAAGCCACCAACTCAGGCATCTTGGTCATCTCAACTTTTTGCGCCATGTAGGCACCCAAGCTGCCACCAATCAAGAGCCCCAAGAGCACGTGTCCTAAACCCAACCAAGCACCTTGGTCACTGGGTGCAACGCCTTCAACGGGGACTTGCATGCCCACAGCCAATTTGTAAATCAAAGCCGATGTGGTCAAAATGGCCAAGGCCATGCCCAACATGCCAAAAAGATTACCGCGAATAGAAGTCGTTGGATGACTCAAGCCCTTCAGAGCTTGAATAAAGCAAATGCTCGCAATCAAATACAAAAGGGTTACCAAACTCATGCTCATGCTTGTTCTCCTTTAGATGCGACAGGCTTTTTATCTTTTTTCTTGAACATCTCAAGCATTCGACGGGTGACCAAAAAGCCACCAAACACATTCACCGCGGCCAAAGCCACTGCAAGCACGCCCATGGTTTGACCCAGGGTGGTTTGGGTGAGCGCGGCCGCCAACATGGCGCCCACAATCACGATGGCAGACACTGCGTTGGTCACAGCCATGAGAGGCGTGTGCAAGGCAGGTGTCACAGTCCACACCACGTGATAACCCACGTAGATGGCCAATACGAAAATGATCAGATTGGTGATGGTTGGAGAAACGATATCCATTTTTTACTTCCTTTTAACTTGACCGTCTTGTGTCATTAAACAAGCGTTCACAATGTCATCACCCTCTGGCATGTGAAAAGCACCTTTTTCGGCACTGATGAGCTTGACGAAATCAAGCACATTGCGCGCGTAAAGTGCGCTTGCGTCGGCGGCCACCAATGCAGGCATGTTGGTCTCACCAATCAATGTGACGCCGTGTTTTTGAACAATTTTGTCGGGCTCGGTCAATGGACAGTTGCCGCCTTGGGCTGCTGCCAAGTCCACGATCACAGAGCCAGGCTTCATCGATTGAACCATCTCCGGTGTCACCAAAACTGGGGCTGCACGACCTGGAATCAAAGCGGTGGTGATCACCACATCGGCCAAAGCAACACGTTTGGCCACTTCAATCTTTTGTCTGTCTAACCAAGAGGCAGGCATGGGTCGGGCGTAACCGCCCACACCCTCAGCAGCCTCGCGCTCTTCGGCGGTCTCATAAGGCACATCGATGAACTTTGCACCCAAAGATTCCACTTGTTCTTTCACGCTTGGACGCACATCAGAGCACTCAATGACGGCACCCAAACGCTTGGCGGTCGCAATGGCTTGAAGACCTGCAACACCTACACCCAAAATCACGACTCGAGCGGCCTTGACGGTACCCGCAGCGGTCATGAGCATCGGAAAGAAGCGCTGATAACGGTCTGCGGCCATCATCACCGCCTTGTATCCAGCAATGTTCGCCTGCGAAGAAAGCACATCCATGCTTTGAGCGCGGGTGGTTCTTGGCGCTGCCTCTAGGGCAAATGAGCACAATTGAGCTGCAGCCAAACGCTCCAAGCCTTGAGCATCAAAAGGATTCAACATACCCACCAACACGGTGTTGGGCTTCATTTTGCTGGTCTCTTGCTCGTTGGGAGATCTCACTTTGAGCACCAAATCTTGAGCAAATGCCCCTTGGGTGTCGGTGATATGAGCTCCTGCAGCTTGGTAAGCCTCGTCTGTGATGCTGGCATGAATGCCCGCAGCGGCCTCAACATGGACTTGGTGACCAAGTGCTAAAAATTTCTTCACTGTCTCAGGTGTAACCGCAACGCGGGTCTCACCGTGCACAGTCTCTACAGGAACGCCGATGTTCATTTGAAGGCTCCAAATCTAGACAAGCATGCGCAAAAAGCGCATGGAATAGATCAATAATGTGGTTAAAAGAAAAATCACGGAATCAAGTATTCTAGTGATGTATTTGCTTCACTTTTAGAGTTTACGCTTTAAGTCTGACAATATTTTTACGCCATTGGACATGCCTTTGTCATCTAATTAGAGGTCATTGCGCCTCCATTGGCCGCTTTGTGCTGCAAACCATGAACCCTCAAAGGCTTGAAATCCATGAACAACACTTTGAACATTGAAACCTCACCCCATGCACTTCAATCCGAGAGATGGCGGCCCAGCGTCACAGTAGCCGCCATCATTGAGGAGGGGGGGAAATTTTTGCTCATTGAGGAGCACACACCCGAGGGACTCAAGCTCAATAACCCAGCGGGCCATTTAGACCCTGGAGAGTCCCCCGTTCAAGCCTGTGCAAGAGAGGCCTTGGAAGAAAGCGCCCATGTCTTTACCCCCACATTTTTGGTGGGTCTTTACCTCTCGCGCTTTCAACGCACACTCCCTCAAGACAACCGAATTGAGGACATCACTTACTTGCGCTTTGCATTTGGAGGCCGTTTGGGCGCTTTTCAGCCTCACTTGAAACTTGACCATGGCATTGTTCGCACCCTTTGGATGAGCCCAGATGAAATTCGCGCCTCAAGCGAACGTCACCGCAGCCCCTTGCTGCTTCAATGCATGGAGGATTATTTGAAGGGCCAACGCCATCCACTGGAGATGATCTACACCGATCCGAGCGTGACACATGCGGGTCCTTCGCTTTGATTAAAGCGATTGGAATGTGCAGTTTTTCAAAAGCAGACATAATAGGTAGATGCTTTTTTCAATTTGACTTTAGTGGGGTATTTTGTGGATCAATCTAATCTAAGGTTTGGTAGTGGCTTGGCCGTCAAACGCATTGAAGATGAGTTGCTGCTCAAGGGCGAGGGCCGTTATACGGATGACGTTTCACAAGAACATCAGCAACATGTTTACTTTGTGCGCTCACCACATCCCCACGCCAAGATTTTAAAAATTGACACCCAAACCGCCCGCTCCATGCCCGGAGTTCGTGCTGTGCTCACCGCTGAGGACCTCACCAAAGCTGGTGTCAAACACATGGCCAAGCCTGTGAATTTCAAGCGTGCCGATGGCTCTCCCATCGCCTCGGCCACGCGCTATTTTTTCGCCACCGATCGCGTGCGTTTCGTGGGTGAGATGGTTGCCGCTGTGGTGGCAAGCTCCGTCAATGAAGCCAAAAATGCTGCAGAAGCTGTGTTCGTTGACTATGAACCCTTGCCGAGTGCCGTGACCATTGACGAAGCATTGGCTCCCAATGCACCGCTTTTGTGTGAAAACGCTGACAACATCGTGGCAGAAACTCGCTACGGAGATGCGCCAAAAGCGCAAGAAGCCTTTGCACAGGCCGCCCATGTCGTGAGCCTTCAAATCATCAACCAGCGTGTTGTGGCGCTCACCTTGGAACCACGCTCGGTACAGGCCTACATCGAAGAAGACCGCTTGGTGGTTCGCATGAGCTCGCAAATGCCCACTGCGCTGCGCGCTCAAGTCTCCGATCTCTTTGGCATTGCTCCTGAGAACATTCGAGTCATTGTGGGCGATGTGGGTGGCGGCTTTGGCATGAAAACCGGCGCTTATGCAGAGGACTTGGCCGTTGCCTTTTGCGCTCACCATTTGAAACTTCCCGTGAAGTGGCAAGCTGAGAGAAGCGAAGACTTCCTCTCCAGCACACACGGGCGAGACATCGAGAGTCGAGCTGAAATGGCGCTCGACGCCAGCGGAAAAGTCTTGGCTCTTCGTGTGCACAACCGAGCCAATGTGGGCGCCTACCCTGGCATGACGGGCGTGGCCATTCAAGTCTTGATTGGACCATGGGTTCAAACCAGTGTTTATGACATTGGATTGATTGACTTTCACTTCACCACAGTGATGACCAACACAGCCCCAACAGGCGCGTACCGAGGTGCGGGACGCCCTGAGGCCATCTTCAACATTGAGCGTTTGATGGACGAGGCCGCTCGAGTCAGTGGCATCGATCGGATTGAGCTCAGGCGCCGCAACTTTGTTCAGCCACAGCAAATGCCCTACAAAAATGCCATGGGCCAAACCTATGACACCGGTCATTTTGAGTCCATCATGGACCAAGCCCTGAGTTTGTCGGACTGGTCTGGCTTTGAAGCCAGGGCCAAAGCCTCATTGGCCAAAGGACGTTGGAGAGGACTGGGCATTGCCACATTCCTTGAGTGGACCGGAGGCAATGCCTTGGAAGAAAAGGTCAACGTGCGCATCATGGCTGATGGTGTGATTGAAGTCTTCACGGCCGTGAACGCCATGGGACAAGGCATTGCGACCACCCTGGCTCAACTCGTGGTTGATGTGTTTGGCGTAGACATCTCACGCGTGAGGGTGGTCATGGGTGACACCGACCGCGGCAACGGCTTTGGTTCCGTTGGCTCGCGCTCCCTCTTCACTGGCGGCTCTGCAGTGTCTGTTGGCGCTCAGCTCGCCTTGGACAAGGCCAAGGAATTGGCTGCAAAATCACTCGAGGCCAGTGCCGATGATTTGCGCTACGAACAAGGATCTTTCTTGGTCGCTGGCACGGATTTGAAGATCTCTTTGGCTGAACTCGCTGGCAAAGAGCCCATGGGTCGCATTGAACTTGATTCGAGCACCTCAGCCTCTGGACCGACATGGCCCAACGGATGCCACATCTCTGAAATTGAACTCGATCCTCAAACGGGCTCCATTGAAATTTGCCGCTACTCCTCAATGAACGATGTGGGGCGAGTCGTCAATCCGATGATCGTTCAAGGCCAACTCGATGGGGGTGCCGTTCAAGGCATTGGGCAAGCGCTTTATGAAGAGATGATTTACGACTCCGAGACCGGACAGCCTTTGAGTGGCAGCTTGATGGATTACGCCATTCCACATGCAGATGTGATGCCTGCCATGTTTGTGACACAAATGGACACCAGCATTCCCTGTAAAAACAATGTTTTGGGCGTCAAAGGCGTGGGTGAATTGGGCACGATTGGCGCCACACCCTCGATCGTCAATGCAGTCGCCGATGCTTTGGCCAGAAATGGTCAAGCTCAAAAATCAGCACACCTTCAAATGCCTTTGACTCCGCACAAGATGTGGTCCTTGCTGAACACACATTGAATGCTGAGTGCTCCAAGCACTTCAAAATCCTCCTCAGCGCCAAGGTGAGGAGGATTTTTTTATTCTGCAGACAAATGAGGACTCAATAAACCCGCGATCTCAAACATCGTGACCCGCTCTTTGCCAAAGACTTGGGCCAGAGGTGCATCGCACAAAATGGCTCTCTTGTCTTTGCTGTCTTGCAAGCCTTTGGCTTTGATGTAGTCCCAGAGCTTTTTCACAGCCTGGGTGCGGGCCACCAATTCATCCCCAATCACCTGAGACAAGGCGCCACTGGGTTTTAAATTGGCGGTGACTTTTCTTGGAGCTTTTGGTGCCTTGTCGGCCTTGGCCGCCTTTGCGGTGGTGGTTTTAGCACTTGCTTTGGAGGCTTTTTTCCCAGCCACTTTTTTCGCAACCGCCGTTGTCTTCCTTGGCGGATACTTGCTGTTTCTGGGCTCGAATTGGAAGGAGACTTTTGCAGCCTCAGGGTCCCAAGCCAAATAAGCTTTGAAGGCGCGACGCGTCCTCATGGAGACAAATTTGTCGAGCAAATCGGTTTTGCCCGTCTCCAGTAGTTTCTTGACTTGATCTGCATCAATGGGTTGCTGCAAAACCATTTTGCCTGTTTTGAAGGTGCAGTTGGGTGTTGCAAGTGTCAGGCTTGGCACCGCATGCTCACACACATATTGATTCCCGTGCTCAAAAACACCTGAACCACAGGCGGGGCACTTGCCCAAAGAAACTTTCTCAGAAAAATCAATCAGCTCGCCTGACTCTTCTGCATTTTTATCTTCTCCGAAGTCAAACTCCAACTTCCAATTTTGATCTTCTTCGTTGAATTTCAAAACCATTTCAGCCGTGAAGGGCCAACCCGCTTTTGAGCGAAAGCCATCCAAGGGCCCGATGTGCTTATTGGCCAAAAAGGACTCGACTTCAGCGATCTCAAAAGCGCGACCAGCTGGCGTCTTTCCAAAAGAAAATCCACATCCCGCACTCTCACCATCCACGCCTTGGCAAGCATAACGACGGTAGTTTTCTTTGACTTGCCCTCCACACTTGGGGCAAGGGGTGGCCAAGGTGACGTAATCCCCTGGAACCGTGTCTCTGTCGTACTCTTTGGCTTTTTTGACGATGTGCTCTGTCATGAGCGCAATGTCTTGCATGAAGGCATCGCGACTCAATTGCCCATGCTCCATCAAAGCCAATTTGTGCTCCCACTCACCCGTGAGTGCGGGTTTGCTCAACTCCTCGACACCCAAACCTCGCAGCAAAGTCATCAATTGAAAAGCCTTGGCGGTTGGAATGAGCTCTCTGCCCTCTCTGAGCATGTACTTCTCATTCAAAAGTCCCTCAATGGTTGCCGCTCGAGTGGCCGGTGTGCCCAAGCCTTTTTCTTGCATGGCCTCTCTGAGCTCATCGTCTTCGACCAATTTACCTGCACCCTCCATCGCACCCAGCAGCGTGGCCTCTGAATACCTTGCAGGGGGTCTGGTTTTGAGCCCTTTGGGCTCAACCTCTTGCGCGAGCGCGCCTTCTCCAGCCTGCACGACCACCAAGCTCTTGCCTGAGCCCTCCTCCTCAGAGACCTCTTTGCCGTAAATGCTCATCCAACCTGGGTTGACCATGACTTTTCCGTCGGTTTTGAAAGCGTGGGTTTGCCCTTTCAACTCGACAAAGGTGGTTCGAGTGGTCACCAAAAACTCAGCCGATGGAAAAAAGATCGCCATGAAGCGCCGCACCACCAAGTCATAGAGCTTTTGCTCTGCCTCTGACAAGCCTTTGGGCTCCTCAAGGGTTGGGATGATCGCAAAGTGATCGCTCACTTTGCTGTTGTCAAAAATGCGCTTGGAGGGGCGAATCATTTTTTCTTTGAGCGCAACACGAGCATGTGAAGACAAGTGCTTCATGCCACTTTCTGCGATCATCTCAAAGGTGCTCACCACAGTTGGCAAGTAATCCTCGGGCAGATGCCTGGAATCGGTCCTGGGATAGGTTAAGGCCTTGTGTCTCTCGTAGAGGCTTTGTGCCAGTGAGAGGGTGGTTTTGGCTGAATAGCCGAAGCGACCATTGGCCTCTCTTTGCAATGAGGTGAGGTCAAACAAAGCAGGCGCCGCCTGGGTGGTGGGTTTGCTCTCGTCCACGACACGCCCAGACTGACCCTTGGTGGCTTTGGCGATGTCAATCGCCTCTTGGTGACTCCAAACCCGATCGGCTTTTTTCTCGGGGTCGTTTTCATCCTTTTTGTGCTCTGGGTGAATCCATTTGGCCGAGTATTCGCCCGCCTTGACTTGGAAGTTGGCGTGAATCTCCCAGTAGTCTCGGGAGATGAATTTGCGAATCTGCTCCTCACGCTCCACCACCACCGAGAGCGTAGGGGTTTGAACCCGGCCCACAGTTGTCAAGAAAAATCCACCATCGCGTGAATTGAAGGCCGTGAAGGCTCTCGTGCCATTGATTCCCACCAACCAATCGGCCTCTGAGCGACTTCTGGCCGCATCTGCCAAACCACGCATTTGCTTTTCTGTTCTGAGGCTCTCAAAGCCATCGCGAATCGCTTGGGGCGTCATGGACTGCAACCACAAGCGATGGACCGCTTTTTTGGAATCTTTTTGCCCAAAGGCGTATTGCTCAATCAAGCGAAAGATCAACTCGCCTTCACGCCCAGCGTCACAAGCGTTGATCAAGTCTCCGACATCTTTTCTTTTGAGCAGCTTGACCACTGCGCTCAACCTAGACTTGGTCTTGTCAACGGGCTTGAGCTCGAAATGCGGGGGAATCACAGGCAAGTTGGCAAAGCTCCACTTGCCGCGTTTGACGTCAAACTCCTCGGGCGCTTTGATCTCCAACAAATGACCCACTGCACTGGTGACCACATACTTGTCATTTTCAAAATGATCATCGTGCTTTTCAAATTTACCCGCAATGGGCGTCAAAGCCCGAACAATGTCTTGAGCCACTGAGGGTTTTTCTGCAATCACCAAAGTTTTTGTCATTTATGTTTTCACGTCCTTGTTGACCCGCATTGTGCACTTTTTTTGCGCAGTCTTGGCAAACACTCTAAAATCATACACGTGAGCACGATTATCCGAAATTTGCTCAGTCTCTTATTTTTTATTGAAATGACCCCCATCGTGACCACCACCAAACCCAAAAAAAACAAGCACAAACGCATTGAAACTCGTCAATCTGGCGTACACGGCAAGGGCGTTTTCGCCTTGGAGGATATCCCCAAGGGTGAGGTCATCATTGAATACAAAGGTGAGGTGATCAGCTGGAAGGAGGCCTTGAGAAGACACCCTCACAATCCGGCCGAGCCCAATCACACGTTCTTTTTTCACATCAATGAAAAGCACGTGATCGATGGTGGATCCAAAGGCAACAGTGCTCGCTGGATCAACCACTCTTGCAAACCCAATTGCGAAGCGGATGAAATTGGAGACCGAGTGTTCATCAAATCCATCAAAAAGATCAAAGCCGGCGAAGAACTCAACTACGACTATGGCTTGATCATCGATGGCAAATACACCAAAAAGCTCTTGGCTGAATACCCTTGTTGGTGTGGCTCCAAAAAGTGTCGCGGCACTCTCTTGGCCACCAAAGACTAAGCCAAGTCCTGCAAGCACTACCCGCAAGAGCCCTTGTACCCCAAAGATTCAGAAGCTTTGAGCACCCTTGCCTTGACCCCCGACGCGTGGAGGGTTGAGAGAGTGCAAGAAATCGATTCGACCTCAAGTGAGCTCATGCGTCGCTCTAAATCTGGTCGATTTGACCCCACCCTCTTGGTGGCCCGCCAGCAAACCGCAGGTCGCGGTCGCCAAGGCAAAACCTGGTTGAGCGAGCCCAATCAAGCGCTCACCTTCTCCCTTGGTTTTTTGTTCAACCCCAAAGACTGGATGGGTCTGTCATTGGCCATCGGGGTATCTCTACTGAAAGCCATTGACCCCTTGGGTTCACTCAAACTTGGATTAAAGTGGCCCAACGATGTTTGGCACATCGGCCCCAAAGGTCCCGCCAAATTGGCTGGGATTTTGATCGAAACCGTGAGCAACACCTCGCACCCAAGGACTGATGCCTCTCGCTATTGTGTGCTTGGCATAGGCTTGAACCTTTTCACCCCCAAATCATCAGGCTTTGAAGGACAGTTTCCACAGCCCATCGGGTTGTTGGAGGTGGGTGTCGATCTGAATGAAGATGAATTGCTTGCTCGCATCCTGGCAGAGATCACGCCTGCACTCTCACGCTTTGAGGGGCAAGGGTTCAAACCCTTTCGTTCAGATTTTGATCGCTTGGATCTTTTGAAAGGCCATGAGGTCACCGTCAACGCGACCCCCTTTGGAGTCGCAGCTGGTGTGAGCGAGAGCGGCGCGCTGATGGTGAACACCCCCTCTGGCTTGGAGAGCATCGTGAGCCAAGAGGTGAGTGTTCGTCCCAGTTACATTTGGCAGTAGTTATTGCCCTGACAGCGGCCTATTGAACACCTGCCGCTCGCAACTCTATGCAAGTTTAAAACTGACCTTGACCCTGAGGCCTTGAGCAGCCTTGGACTCTGAACCTGCAAGCCGATTGGCTGCAGCAAATGGCGTGCTCCTCTCTTCTAGCTCTACCGTAGCATTGTGTTGATGCGCAATCTCACGAACGATGGATAGTCCCAAGCCTGAGCCTTCCGTCTCAGTGTCCATGACACGATAAAAGGGTTGGAAAACCAACTCTCTCTCACTTGGGGCAATGCCAGGGCCTGAGTCCTCAATTTGAAAAACAAGGCGCTTGGGATGCCTCTCTTTGTGTAGAGACAAGGTGACCACGCCCGGATTTTCTTGGGATGAGGGCGTGTAGTGGATCGCATTGTCCAACAAGTTCCTGATCATCTCTTTGATGAGTGTCGGGTTCGCATCGATTCGCCAAGGCTTTTGAGAGGCGTCGTTGTTCTCGTAGCCCAAATCGATGTGTTTGGCCATTGCGAGGGGCAGTGCATCTTGCATGACCTCCTTGATGAGCAAGCTCAAGTCTTGGCTTTGTTTGACCATGGACTGCGCACCACTCTCGGCCTTGGCCAACGCAAGCAACTGGTTGACCGTGTGCGTGGCACGCACGCTTGAGCGCCCAATCAATTTGAGTGAATGCATCAACTCTTGTGCGCTCGAGCTCTCCCGTTGAGCCAACTCTGCTTGCATGCGCAACCCGGCCAAAGGAGTTTTGAGCTGATGCGCAGCATCGGCCAGAAATTTCTTCTTGGTCTCAATCGATATTTGTAGTCGCGCGAGCAAATCGTTGATGGAGCCCGCCAAGGTGCTCACTTCAACGGGGAGTGCTTGGCTGTCCAAAGGGCTCAGATCATCGGGTCTGCGACTGCGGATTTGCTCCTCGAGTTTTTGCAAAGGTTGCAAACCTTTGGCCAAGGCCATCCACAACAAAAAAACAGCCAAAGGTACGATGGCAAATTGAGGCAACATGACGCCTTTGATGATTTCGTTGGTCAACATGCTTCTTGAGTGAAGCGTCTCACCCACCTGAACCAAAGCAATGGGCTCCTTGTCCTCTCCCCTGACCCAAGCATAAGCTAGCCGCAGTTGCTTGCCGTGCCATGTCTCGTCTCTGAAGAAAACCTCCCCCCTTCCTCCCGCATCCTCTTGAATGGTCAAAGGAATGGGCAAGTCCGACACACCCAAGGATCGCTTGAGCTTGACCCAATGGATTTGATAAACCATTTGATGAACATCTTCCTCCCCCATGAAGTCATCGCGGTACTCGAGTCCACGAGTGGGAAAAACGCCCGAAAGTTCCAGCGTTTCTTTGGGAATTGACTTTGACAAAGCAGTAGCATTTTCAATGCTCCTTAAGTCGATGCCATCGGATTTGAGCTGGCCAACCCAACTGGTCAATTCAGTCACTTTGAACTCTAGATTTTTGTCATACGGTTTGTTGGCAATGCCATCAGCGACCAACCAGGTTAGACCCACACTCATGGGCCACAAGCACGCCAAAGCAAGGAACATCCAATCCAAAATGCCACCCACCAATGAGGGCTGCTTTCGTTGAAATATCTTCATGCGTTGGTGCTGTATGGTGTGCAGGGGTTTTGCACTTTTGAATGAAGCCGCTATTGCGCAATTTTCTCAAGACAATAACCAAGGCCACGCACGGTCACGATGCGAATGGGTCCCTTTTCAATTTTTTTGCGCAAGCGATGGATGTAGACCTCAATGGCATTGTTGCTCACCTCCTCGCCCCATTCACACAGGCGCTCGACCAATTGATCCTTGCTCACCAAGCGTCCTGTGCGCTGGAGCAAGACCTCGAGCAAACCCAACTCCCTGGCCGATAGGTCCACCATCTTCCCATCAATCGTGGCCACTCGACCGGTTTGGTCATAAACCATTGGGCCGTGCTTGATCAGTGCGCTGTTGCCGCCCATGCCTCTTCTCGTGAGGGCTCTCACACGGGCCTCCAACTCTTGAAGGGAGAACGGTTTGGCCATGAAATCATCCGCGCCATAGTCCAGGCCTTTGACGCGATCTTCAATGCTGTCTGCTGCTGTCAAAATGAGCACTGGACATGCGCTGCCCCTGGAGCGCAATCGTTTTAAAACCTCCAGCCCGTGCATTTTGGGCAGACCCAAATCGAGAATGAGCAAATCAAACTCGTGGGTATTGAGGAGTGCTGTATCTGCCTCCACACCGTTTGAGACGTGGTCCACGACTGCACCTGAGCTCCTTAGACCGCGAAGCAAACCATCTGCCAACACTTGATCGTCTTCAGCAATGAGAATTCGCACAGTTTAGGCACTCCATTTTTAGATTGACTTCATTTTAGGACCCATTTGATGGATTCTTTCATCCAAGCGCATAGACTTCCAGCCCCAGCGCAATCACCGTTGCCACTTCAGCCCCCACCTCTTGTCGAAACTCCTCCTCAGCTCGGGCAACCGCACCCCTGAACGCCTCCAACCACGCAAGCCCTGTGGGAGTGAAGCGAATCAACTTTGAGCGTTTGTCTAAGCCCGCCTCTTCGCGCTCGACCAAGCCCCATGCTTGGCATTGATCGACCATCGCCCCCATGGCTTGTTTGGTCATGCCCGCGGCTTGTGCGAGGTCTTTGAGCGTTGAGCCCTCGGTGCTCAAGTGCCTGGTGATGTGCACATGTGCAGCGCTCACCTGTGCACGACTGGCCAAATTGGACAAGGCCAATGGCACCTGCACGTCGTGCGCCATCAAATACAAAACCCGCTCATCAAATCGGCGCATCGCTTGCCCAAGCAATCGACCCAAATGGTTTTGGCGCCAGTCTTGAGGCAATTTCTCACGCGGATCGGCCCGCAGCTTTGGTGTTTTTACTGTCGTCATGCGACTTCATTATAGTCAGCTAAACTGACTATTTATTCTATTTACAAGATTCAACACTTGTTATAAATTACTGTTTAAGCATACAGCTGTTTTTGATGTTGTACTGTTTGATTTTAATTAATTCATTGATTCTTAAGGAGTTTTCATGGACGCACCCGTCAAAGGTCTCACGGCAGCAGCAAGCGAAAAATCAAAGGCTTTGCAAGCCGCACTGGCACAAATTGAAAAACAATTTGGCAAAGGCACCATCATGCGCTTGGGAGAGGGGGAGGTCATTGAGGACATCCAGGTCGTCTCCACAGGGTCTTTGGGGCTTGACATCGCTTTGGGCGTTGGCGGCTTACCCCGTGGCCGTGTCATTGAAATCTACGGGCCTGAGTCTTCTGGTAAAACAACCCTCACGCTGCAAGTGATTGCTGAGATGCAAAAACAAATGGGCACTTGCGCCTTTGTGGACGCCGAGCACGCTTTGGACATTCAATACGCTCAAAAACTGGGTGTGAATTTACAAGAACTCTTGATCTCTCAGCCCGACACGGGCGAGCAAGCCCTGGAAATCGTGGACAGTTTGGTGCGCTCGGGTGCGGTTGATTTGATTGTCGTGGACTCGGTTGCGGCTTTGACGCCCAAGGCTGAACTGGAAGGCGACATGGGCGACTCCTTGCCCGGTCTTCAAGCCAGGCTCATGAGCCAAGCGTTGAGAAAGCTCACTGCAACGATCAAAAAGACAAACTGCATGGTGATCTTCATCAACCAAATCCGCATGAAAATTGGCGTGATGTTCGGCTCGCCCGAGACCACCACGGGTGGCAATGCGCTGAAGTTTTATGCCTCTGTGAGACTCGACATCCGTCGCACCGGCACCATCAAAAAGGGCGAGGAAGCCATTGGCAATGAAACCAAAGTCAAGGTCGTGAAAAACAAGGTCGCGCCTCCCTTTAAAACCGCTGAGTTTGACATCTTGTTTGGAGAAGGCATTTCCCGCTTGGGCGAGATCATTGACATGGGCGTGAATGCACGGGTCATCGAAAAGTCAGGCGCTTGGTACGCTTACAACGGCGAAAAAATTGGCCAAGGGCGTGACAACTCTCGCGAATTTTTGCGTGAAAACCCCGCTTTGGCCATCGAAATTGAAAACAAGGTTCGTGAATCTTTAGGCATTCCCTCTGTTGCAGCCTCATTGACCGCGCCCATCGCTGTAGGCCCCATGCAACCCAGCGAAGCGTAAAGACACAGGCGAAACCCCTTTGCCTAAAACCGGTGAGCGTTCACATCGCGCGCCCCACAGCCCCCCACTCAAGGGCTGTGGGCTCAAACCCTACAAAACTCTCCATCCACACTCAAACCCAAGCGCCATGTTCAACTCCCAAAATTCCCCCTTCCCCTTGATGAGCCTGAAGTCTCGCGCACTGCGCGCTTTGTCTCAAAGAGAATACTCACGTGTTGAGTTGTTCAAAAAACTCAGCGAATTTGAATCCACTCCAGGCGAGTTGGAGGCCGTGTTGAATGAGCTCGAGAGCAAGGGATTCTTGAACGAAGAGCGTCACGCTGAATCGCTTGCAAGAAAGAGAAGCGAGAAACACGGCGTGTCTCGCATTCGTCAAGAAATGAAGTCCAAAGGCGTGCCTCAACCCATTGCAGACAAAGCGCTTGAAGCTTTGCAAGACACGGAGCTTGAGCGCGCCAAAGCGCTATGGTCCAAACGTTTTGGCGAACTCCCACTCGACTCCAAAATGCTCCAGCGCCAGACGCGCTTCATGATGTACAGAGGCTTTAACGCAGAAACCGTTCGCTTGGTGCTCAAGCATGCGCCCGCTGCATCACACGCCGAGCATGAGCTTTAAATTTTGCACCGCTGCTCCGCTCGCACCCTTGCCCAAATTGTCCAACCGAGCCATCACCACCGCTTGCTGCTTGCGCGCGTTGTAGAACACTGCAATTTCCAGCTCATCTTGACCGTTCAGGCTCGTTGCATCAAAACGCTCAGAGGCAAGCTCATCCAACACATGCACATGTCCATGCTCAATCTGCGAGTAATGCTTGGCATAAACATCGCGAATGTCGGCCCCTGAATTCACCCCCTTCATTTGAGACAAATGTAGGGGGAGCTGAACCACCATGCCCTGCGCGAAATTGCCCACCGAGGGCACAAAAATAGGCGCACAGGTGAGTCCTCCATAAGCCATGATCTCTGCGTAGTGCTTGTGCTCAAGCCCTAGGCCGTAGTACTCCAGCAAGGGCGCCTGGTGTGCCTCGTAGGCCTCAATCATGCTGCGCCCACCTCCCGAGTAGCCACTCACGCTTGGCAAACAAAGGGGGGTGTCTTTTGCAATCACACCGGCATCGACCAATGGATGCAACAACGCGATGGCGCCTGTTGCGTAGCACCCGGGATTGGCCACCCTTGGAGCCTTGGCGATCAGTTGGGCTTGGTGAGGAGCATATTCTGCGAACCCATAAACCCATCCTGCAGAGGTGCGGTGGGCGGTGGAGGCATCGATGATTCTGGGGCGCTTGTCCTGGGGCAAGGTGTCGATCAAAGCCACCGATTCAATCGCTTGGGCGTCGTGAAGACAAAGAACCACCACATCAGCGTTTGACATGCACTCGAGCTTTGCGCTGGGGTCTTTGCGCAAGTGAGCCTCGATTTGAAGCAATTGCATGGATGCGTCCGATTGCAAACGTTCGCGAATTTGCAGTCCGGTTGTGCCCGCCTCGCCATCGATGAATATTTTATGCATTGATTCGCACCCAAAAAGACGGATTTTATAAAACTTTTGTACTCGATGTAAGCAAAAGGGAAGAATTTTGACCCTGGTCGTGATACATTTCGGGACGGCAAACTATAGAACTCGGGGTCATGCCCTGTGTAGACACTCTATTCTATTTCCTCCAGAACCACTGAGATAAATATGAAAATTCACGAATACCAAGGCAAAGAAATTTTGCGCCAATTCGGCGTGCCCGTTCCAAAGGGCATCCCCGCATTCACCGTCCAAGAGGCTGTTGAAGCTGCACAAAAGCTTGGGGGCCCAGTTTGGGTGGTCAAAGCTCAAATCCATGCTGGAGGAAGAGGCAAGGGCGGAGGCGTGAAACTGGCTCGCTCGATCGATGAGGTTCGCACCTTGGCCGGCGAGATCCTTGGCATGCAACTCATCACTCACCAAACTGGCCCCGAAGGCCAAAAGGTTCGCCGTCTTCTCATTGAAGAAGGCGCTGACATCAAAAAAGAATACTACGTCTCCGCAGTGACCGATCGTGCCTCACAAAAGGTGGTGTTGATGGCCTCCTCTGAGGGCGGCATGGACATCGAAGAGGTCGCGCATGCAACCCCTGAAAAAATCATCAAAGCGTTTGTTGACCCCTTGGTGGGGCTCACACAAGAGCAAGCCTTGGAGCTGTGTCACGGCATGGGTGTGCCTGCAGGCGCCTCCACCGATCAAGCCGTTGACGTCTTGAAAAAGCTCTTCACCGCTTACATGGAAACCGATTGCTCACTGGCTGAAATCAACCCCTTGATCCTTGAGGGCAATGGCAACATCAAAGCCTTGGATGCCAAATTCAACTTCGATCCCAACGCGTTGTTCAGACACCCTGAGATCGTCGCTTACCGCGATTTGGATGAGGAAGATGCCGCTGAGATCGAAGCCAGCAAGTTTGACTTGGCCTACATCAGCTTGGATGGCAACATTGGCTGCTTGGTCAATGGTGCAGGCCTGGCCATGGCCACCATGGACACGATCAAACTCTTTGGTGCTGAGCCAGCCAACTTCCTAGACGTTGGCGGCGGCGCCACTCCAGAGAAGGTCACCGAAGCCTTCAAGATCATGCTCAAGAACCCCAAAGTCAAAGCGATTTTTGTGAACATCTTTGGCGGCATCATGAGATGCGACACCATCGCCACAGGCGTCATCACCGCTTGCAAGGCTGTGAATTTGAGCGTGCCATTGGTCGTACGCATGAAGGGCACGAATGAAGAGTTGGGTAAGAAGATGCTCGCCGAGTCGGGTCTTCCCATCATCAGTGCAGACAGCATGGCCGAAGCCGCTCAAAAAGTCGTTGCCGCCTTGAAATAAGACCTAGGAAATCCATCATGTCCATCTACATCAATAAACACACCAAAGTCATCACCCAAGGCATCACGGGTAAAACAGGCCAATTTCACACCGAGAAGTGCCAAGAATACGCAAATGGTCGCGAGTGCTTCGTTGCAGGCGTGAACCCCAAAAAAGCGGGTGAGCGCATTTTTGACATTCCCATTTATGGCTCAGTCAAAGAAGCCGCTCACGAGACAGGCGCCACCGTCTCCGTGATCTATGTGCCTCCCGCTGGTGCTGCTGCTGCCATTTGGGAAGCGGTTGAAGCCGATCTGGACTTGGCCATTTGCATCACCGAGGGCATTCCTGTGAGAGACATGCTCATGGTGAGAAACAAAATGAAAGCCAAGGAAGCTGCTGGCGGCAAAAAAACATTGCTCCTCGGACCCAATTGCCCTGGCTTGATCACGCCCGATGAAATCAAAATCGGCATCATGCCCGGACACATTCACAGAAAAGGACGCATTGGCGTGGTTTCTCGCTCCGGCACGCTCACCTACGAAGCCGTTGCCCAATTGACTGAGATTGGCCTTGGACAGTCCAGCGCCGTTGGCATTGGAGGCGACCCCATCAATGGCCTCAAGCACATTGACGTCATGCGCGCTTTCAATGACGACCCTGAGACCGATGCAGTCATCATGATTGGCGAAATCGGTGGCCCCGATGAGGCCGAAGCCGCTCGCTGGTGCAAAGACAACATGAAAAAACCCATTGTGGGCTTCATCGCTGGTGTCACCGCACCTGCTGGCAAAAGAATGGGACACGCTGGTGCGTTGATCTCCGGTGGAGAAGACACCGCGGATGCAAAACTCGCCATCATGGAGGCTTGTGGCTTCAAAGTCACCAAGAACCCATCCGAGATGGCCAAGTTGCTCAAAGCGATGCTCTAAAGCATTCCGCCGCCTTTCAACACCGACAAAAAAACAAACGGAGACCCACGCATGGAGATGTTTCAAACCGCCGACTTTTGGCTCAATTTGATCAAAATCATTTGGATCAACATCATTTTGTCAGGAGACAATGCCGTGGTCATTGCCATGGCAGCCAGGACCCTTCCACCCAAAGAAAAGAAGATGGCCATCATCATCGGTTCAGCCGTGGCGGTTGTCCTTTTGGTGGCCCTCACCATTGGTGCAGCTCAACTCATGGAGTTGCCCTACCTTGAATTGGTCGGAGGCGCGCTGCTGCTGTGGATTGGTGTGAAGTTGCTGGCCGAAGAAGAAGACGGTGAAGACGATGAAGTTGCGCAAACAACCCTTTGGGCTGCAGTGCGCACCATCTTGATCGCTGACCTGGTCATGAGTTTGGACAATGTGATTGGTGTTGCTGCAGCGGCCAAAGGCTCCATTTTGTTGCTGTGCTTGGGACTGGCAGTGAGTATTCCTGTTGTGGTCTTCAGCAGCGCGCTCATGATCAACATCATGAACCGCTACCCCATCATCATCACCTTGGGTGCTGCGCTGATTGGGTGGGTGGCAGGTGAGTCGATGATGGGAGACGCTGCCATTCGCGACTTCATTGAAACCATGCCTGTGCTCGATTACGCCATCCCTGCAGCCTGTGCCGTGTTTGTTGTTGGCTTGGGACGCTTTTTGCAAAAGAAGTCTGAGCACCACAGCGCCAACGATCCCGCCTGATTGGGTTCTTCTCAAGTCCTTGAGCTAAACGCTTGAGGCACCCAACAAGCAATCCTCGCACAAACATCGATTTGTGCGAGGATTTTTTTCATTCCTAACCGCTCAGCGACTGGTCTTCTTTTCTTTCGTAAAGCCCAGAGCGTCCGCCACTTTTGCTGAGCACACACACGTCTGTGATCACCATTCCACGGTCAATGGCTTTGCACATGTCGTAGACCGTGAGCAATGCCACTTGAACGGCACTCAAAGCCTCCATCTCAACCCCAGTGGGCCCAATCGTCTCCACTTGAGCCTCACAATGCAAGCCGAATTGTTGCTTGTGCTCATTGCTCACCACGCTCCAATCCAAGCTCACTTTGGTGATCGCCAATGGGTGACACAGCGGCACCAAATCACTGGTTTTCTTGGCCCCTTGAATCCCAGCAATCCTTGCGATGCCCAACACATCACCCTTTTTGGCGGTCCCTTGTTCAATCACCTCCAAGGTGGCTTTCTCCATCAAGATCGTGCCTTGGGCGCGTGCCACTCGGTGCGTGGCGGCCTTGGCAGAGACGTCCACCATGTGTGCGTGCCCTTGGGCATCAAAATGGGTCAAGGACATTTTGAATTCTCTCTTTCTCGGTCAATTAAGCGTTAACATTTGAGCGTCATCATACGTTGAAATGAAGTCCCTCTCTTTCTCTACCCATCTGCCAAGCTTGGACTGCCGCAAAAGAGCGCTTGAGAGGGTGCGTGTGCTCCTCATCGCCTTGGCTTTGGTGAGTCCTCTGTCCAACGCTGAGCCTGAAGGCATTGCCCATGTGGAGCCTTCGCCAAGCAGCTCCACAACCCTCTCAACTGGGCGCCTGCCAAGAATTGGAGACGGCGCAGAGATGGGATTTGGTCAAGAAAGACGCATTGGGGACTCCATTGCAAAGGAAATCTACAAAGATCCAGACTACGTAGAGGACCCCATCTTGCTGGAATACGTCCAATCCATTTGGCTCAAGTTGATGGAAGCCGCCAAATTCAGAGGTGACATTTCAAGCGAAATGCAAGAGCGCTTTGCATGGGAAGTCTTGCTCATCAAAGACCCCTCCATCAATGCATTTGCGCTTCCCGGTGGATACATGGGGGTTCACCTGGGGCTGATTGGCATTGTCTCCAACTCCGACGAGTTGGCCTCTGTTTTGGGCCATGAATTGAGCCACATCACGCAGCGCCACATCTCGCGCATGTTCACCCAGCAAGCGCAGCAAGCGCCTCTCTTGATGGGCGCGATGCTCCTGGGCATTTTGGCAGCAGGCAGAAACCCCAACGCAGGGGGCGCGTTGATGGTCGGGGGACAAGCCGCAGTCACTCAGAGTCAACTCAACTTCTCACGCGACATGGAGCGCGAGGCCGATCGACTCGGCTACGGTGTGATGACCCAAGCGGGTTATCTGGGAGCAGGCTTTGTCACCATGTTTCAAAAGCTGCAAAATGCATCTCGCCTCAACGACAATGGCTCCTATCCATACCTCAGAAGCCACCCGCTCACCACCGAGCGCATTGCAGACATGCAGTCTAGAGAACTCGACATCGGTAAAGATGCTTCTCCTCTTGCAGACCTTGCCACTCAGTGCCTTCACAGCATGATGGCTGCTCGCTCTCGCGTTTTGGTCCAGCACGACGTACAAGGCCTACAAACCCTTTTGGACATCGCCTCACAACCGAACCTCAACCCCAAGCGGGACGTGCCCCAACAAATGGGTGTGCTTTATGCTGGGGCCTTGGCTGCAAGCAAAACACGACGCCCGCAAATGGCGCAGCTTTTTCTCACGCGCTTGAACGATCTCCTCTCACCCCTCAACAACGCACAACTCACGGGTCAGTGGGCTCAACTCAAAGCTGA
>CAIPII010000188.1 GCA_903865035.1 uncultured Burkholderiales bacterium
AAATGGTTTTGCCTCAAGTGTTTAATTTAACGCCCATCTCCAATGAAAGGCTCAACCAAGCGCATTACGGCAATCGGTTGGTCGTTGATCTCTATCCCACTCAGGCCGTTGATCCACTTCTCGCATTTTTGATTGAGCGAAAAGGCGTAGGGCTGGCTCAGCAGGGTGCGGGCGATAAGAAGCCTTCCGTACCGGTCTCCACGGCCACAACTCCATCGCCAGCCTTGTCTACCCCTTTATCAGCGAAGTCAACGCCTCAAACGAGCCCTGAAGCCAGCAAGTCATCGGCTCTCAAAGGGGGTGAGGATGTATTGAGCGCTTGGTTGGCACAATCCAATCAAAAGAGCAGTCTCCTGCAATCCAATCCCACTGCCCTCAAGCCCAGCACCCCCTTGGCTGCGCCACTGGTGCCAGAAGTTCAAGTGTCCAAGGACAATGCTCAAAGCCCTGAGGCAAGTGCTCAGCAATTGATCGTCATCGCGCTCGATCCTGGTCACGGGGGCGAGGATCCTGGGGCGATTGCCAAAGACGGCGTCAAAGAAAAGGACGTGGTCTTTCAAATTGCGTTGAAGCTTAAAAAAGCACTCGATCAGACCGTGATCAAGACCAAAAAGGGAGAGTTTGAAGTTCGCACCTTCATGACCAGAGACGATGATTACTTCGTGCCCCTGCATCAACGTGTGGAAAAAGCCCAAAGGGTTCAAGCGGATTTGCTCTTGAGCATTCACGCAGATGCATTCATCACCCCCAATGCCAAAGGTGCGAGTGTTTTTGCTTTGAGTGATGGGGGAGCCAGCAGTGCTGCAGCACAGTGGATGGCCAACCAAGAGAACAAGGCTGATTTGGTGGGTGGTCTCAACATCAAAACCAAGGATGCAGTGCTTCAAAGAACGCTTCTTGACATGAGCACAGCGTCTCAAATCAAAGACAGCTTGAAGTTGGGGGGGGAGTTGCTGAGTCAAATCCGCCACATTGGCGCTTTGCACAAAGGGCAAGTTGAGCAAGCAAGCTTTGCGGTGCTCAAAGCGCCAGATATTCCAAGCTTGCTATTGGAGACTGCGTTCATCAGCAACCCCGAGGAAGAGGCGCTCTTGGTCACTGAGGCCTTTCAGTTGGAGTTGGTCAAGGCCGTCAAAACAGCGATGGTGAGGTATTTCTCCAAATATCCTCCTCCCATGAAAACGAGAACTCTCTAAAAGAGGCTTTGATTGCAGCCTCTTCAAATGGGGCCCTCTCATCCACCTGAGTGAGGACTCACAGCGGATAGATCAGAGAGTTCAAAATCAACTCTGAGTCATACACACAGCAGCGCCAAGCTAGCTTCAAGCCTTGGGGCGTTGGAAGCCAAAAGTCTTTGTATTGGCCCACATTGAAAACTTCACTGACAGAACCTGGTTTGGTTCGAAATACAGAGTAGTTGCTGTGGCTTATCCAAAGCAATTGGTCCTTGGGGAGGCTGTGGGATTGAATCAAAGTGCCTGCAGTTGTGGATCCCAGCAACAGGGCTTGTCCAATGATGTGACGTGTGTAATAAGGCGCATGAAAAATGGTTTGCATGACGCCATAGACACGATCCTTCATCATCCCTTGACTCTCGAGATCCATGAGTGAGAGTGGAAGCCCACGCTCGAAGTTCTCACGCGCTTGAATTTGGTAGCGTCCTTGCTCGATGAAAAAATCGGGCCAAGCATCGAGTTCTTTTTGATCGAGCACGTGAGCATATCGAGCATTGATGTCATTGATTTCTTGCTGCAGTGCCCATTTCTTTGAGGAATCCAAAAGGGGGTTCATGATGACATCACCTTTCTCCAGTAGGCATACATGCCTCTGATCAATGTTTCAGTGACCATGTGCTGGGTGCCCTCCACACCAGTGCCACCGAGCTCACAGATGGTCTCCCCGCTGTTTTGGCCGTCGCTGTTCCATTGTTCAAAGCCAGCTTGACTGAGCTCAATCACCTCACCATCGTCGGCGCTCACGTATCCTGCGGGCCCAAATAGATTGGCTTGCCGCAGTCGTCGACGCGTCATCTCTGGGGTGTCGTCCTCAAACCCAAAGTGAGTCCACACAAAATCAAATGAACCATGACCATTGGGCACAATTTGACGCGTGGACAAAGAGTTCACTTGTTGCTGAATGATCACGCTTGGGAAAAGCGTGATCATGGTGACCGATGGTGTGATGGTCTTTTGCGAGTCACTGGGATCCTTGATGGTCCACCAGGGTTCGCCCACGATGTCGAGCAATCGATCATCATTGAGTTTCATGCCGGGCTTGAAGCTCGTCACCCCTTGAGTGACAGCGCCTTCGCCTCCCTCATTGCGTGTTGAGATCATGACTGCGTGTCGGCCTTTTGAGTCCATGACCATTCGGCTTTTTTGATCTGCACGCCAAAGTCCAAAGGTCACAAACCATGTGTGCAGCAGTCCTGGGTGATAAGGGTCTTTGATGTTTTCCAGCATCAGTTTCCAATTGCCAGGAATGCGTTGGCGGTTGTAGCCCAAAAGGGTCAACGTTTTTCCCTTGAAAATGCGATCCATCCAGGGAAGTATCTCTGGGCCTAGGTAATCAGTGAGAGCAGGCGCTTGAGTGTCAAAGCTTGCAAAGACCAAGCCATGCAAGACTTCGACCTTGAGTTGGGTCAAACCGTGTTCTGAGAGATCAAAGTCACTGGGCATGCCGCCTTGAATCTCATTGGCAGTTTGAACGCCATCCTTGAAGGGCAGACCTCCCAAGTCACCATTTAATTTATAAGCCCATTGGTGGTATGGGCAAACGAAACTGCGTCTGTTGCCCGTGCTTTCTTGAAGAAAACGTACTCCTCGGTGAGCGCATCGATTCTCCACCACCCGCACACCATGATCGATATCCTTCATGGCGGGACGCACCATGTCTTTGACCATGATGACTTCTCTCTCACCAATGAAGGTCTTTTTGAAGTCTCCCCAATTGGGAATTTCACTCAAGAGCCCAACGTAATTCCAATGAGAGCCGTAAAAAAACCGGTCCAACTCTTTGGCATGGAGCATGGGATCGGTGTAGGCAGCAAAGGGAACTCGGGAGCTGTCTTCACGACTCCAAGGCGGGGTGGTGAAGTCTTGGCTAGGGCCAGGTGTAACTGTGGTGTCGCGTTTCATGGCGGTCCCAGTGAATTGATGAAAATCAAAAGGCTATCAGTTGATAAGCTGAGGCAGTTGATGAAGTTTTTTTCTTCTCTGACAGTTTACCTTGACTCAAGATGAAATTCACTGCTTCGTTGGGCTCTCTCCAGTTGATTTTGAGCCTTTGAGGGCAGAGACAATGGCCAATGCTGAAGGAATCAAAATGAGAGCCCAAACCACAACTTGAATGTGCGTTTTGATCCACTCTACCTCACCCAAAAAAAATCCCAAACTCCCCACGCCAATGACCCAAAGTGTGGCGCCTAGGATGTTGAACATTGAAAATTGCAATGGCTTCATCAAGCCCAATCCAGCGCAAAAGGGGGCGAATGTGCGGGCAAATGGAATGAACCGTGCAATCACCAAAGTCAATGAGCCAAAACGCTCGAAGAACAAATGTGTTTGCCTGAGCTTGTCCTTGGATATCCAGGGCGAATTGGATTGAATGATTTTTTGCCCAAGGTGCTGTCCAATCCAAAAATTGAGTTGATCGCCCAATATGGCCGCGCCCAGGCAAACGCACAGAGAAATATCAGGCGCCATGAGACCCAAGCCGCAAAAGGTACCAATGATGAAGAGAAGGGAGTCACCCGGTAAAACGGGAAAGAATACGACGCCAGTCTCAACGAATATGATCAAGAAGATAAAAAGATAGCTCAAGTCCCCGTGTTGTGTGATCCAGCTCTTGAGAACGAGGTCAATGTGAATGAGCAAATCCAAGTAGGGATAGAGTGTGTCCATGTTCGTATTATCTCCGCCTTTTGTGCTGCATTGCACTCTCAAGTGTTGGGTACTCTTGTGCAATAAAACCTTTAAAATGAACCAGTGAACTTATTTATCTCCTTGCTCTGCATTGACTCCATTTCATGACCGAATCCGCTTCTTTAACACCCGCTAGGCGACCCATACTGGCGCTAGACGATGAGCTCATCAGCCAAATTGCAGCTGGCGAGGTCGTTGAGCGGCCCTCATCCGTGGTTCGGGAGTTGGTGGACAACGCGTTGGATGCTCAAGCCACTGAAGTGACAGTTCGTTTGTCCGCGGGTGGTGTGAGGTTGATCTCGGTCGAGGACAACGGTATAGGCATACCCAAAGAGCAGTTGAGCCTTGCTTTGCGCCGACATGCAACCAGCAAGATCAGAGATCTGCACGATCTGGAGCAAGTCAGTTCGATGGGCTTTAGAGGTGAGGCTTTGGCCGCTGTTGCCTCAATTTCTGAGTTGTCCTTGACCTCCAAGCCCGAGGAGCAGTTGGAGGCCATATGTTTGCACGCGAGGTCAGGTGAGTTGGATGTGGTCGCTCGTGCTCGAGGCACAACAGTAGAGGTCAGGGAGCTGTTTTTTAGCACGCCTGCCAGGCGAAAGTTTCTCAAGTCTGATGCAACCGAGTTGGCCCATTGTGTTGAGGCCGTTAGACGCCATGCCTTGGTCCGTCCCAATGTGAGCTTTGGTGTTTGGCATGAAGGCAAGAACGTTCATGCCTGGAAATCTCATCCCAATCCCCAAGAGGCTTTGGATCGTCGCATGGCAGATGTTTTGGGCCTGGACTTCGTCAATGAGTCCGTTGCGATCCATTACGAAGAAAATGGTTTGGTGCTCAAAGGTAGAGTGGGCTTGCCGCATGTCTCTAGAAGTAGAGCCGATCATCAGTTCGCTTATGTGAACGATCGTTTTGTCAAAGACAAGGTCATTCACCATGCATTGAAGGTGGCCTATCAAGATGTGTTGCATGGTCAAAGGCAACCTGTATATGTCCTCTTCATTGAAATGGATCCAATGAGGGTTGATGTCAATGTGCATCCCACCAAAATTGAGGTCAGGTTTCGCGATTCAAAGGAAGTGCACCAGCTGATTTTGAGAGGCGTTCAACGTGCTCTGGCCGCACCAAGAGTGGGTCAAGAAAATTTTCATGCACCTTCCTCTGGTCTAGAGGGTGTAACTCATTCGTCCTCAGGACTCTCCTTTACTGCCACTCAGAAAGGCTTGCGCATCACGCCCCTGAGCGCAACCCTCTCTCAAGCATCAGCCCAAGAGTCAGCAAGCCAAGCGCAGGAGTCTGCTGCTGCAAAACCCAAGGTTTCTGAGTCAACCTGGCAACAAGCCAGTATGAATTTGCCAGAGCAAAGTCTCTCTCAACTTCAAGCCCTTTGGTCCCGCTCGAGCGCAATGCCGACAACACTCGAAGCATCAAAAGCAAATCCAAATGAAGATGACCATTCATCAAAGCGGGTTGGAGATCTTGAGCAGACTGCAATCAGCCGAGATCAAGAGTGGCCACTTGGGAAAGCCTTGGCTCAATTGCATGGCGTGTACCTTTTGGCTCAAAATGCCAAAGGCCTCATCTTGGTGGATATCCATGCCGCACATGAACGCATTGTCTATGAGAGATTGAAACTTCAGTGGGACAACAAGCGGGTGTCAAGTCAACAGTTGCTCATTGCGCAAACTTTTGCTGCAACGGATGCCGAGTGCGTACTGGCTCAAGAACACGCCGAGACCTTGAATGCGCTGGGCTTTGATGTGTCCCCTTTATCGACCAAGACATTGGCCATCAGAGCGGTGCCTAGTGCATTGATCGATGGTGATGTGGTCGCCTTGGTGAGAAGTGTACTCAAGGAATTGGCCGCACACGATGGGGCGTTTGTGGTTGAGCAAGCTCGCAATGAACTGCTCTCGACCATGGCGTGTCATGGTTCGGTTCGCGCCAACCGCGAATTGACCTTGTCGGAGATGAACGCGTTGCTCAGACAAATGGAACAAACTGAGCGAGCTGATCAGTGCAACCACGGCCGCCCGACTTGGCATGAACTCAGCATGAAGGCCATCGATTCACTGTTCATGAGAGGTCGTTGAGTGAATCACTTCATGTTTGAGCGCATGTGTTCTCCATGATGAAGAGCGAGAATTTCCATGAATGGAATTGCTTGGCCCTCGTGGGGCCCACTGCCTCGGGTAAGAGTCATTTGGCGATGGAGTTGGCCAAGGCATGGCCCATTGAGATCATCAGCATGGACTCGGCCCTGGTCTACAAGGGCATGGACATTGGCACCGCAAAACCTCTTGCTCAAGATTTATCTTTGGTGCCGCACCATTTGATCAACATCATTGAGCCGTGGGAGAGTTACAGTGCCGCTCAATTTGCAAACGATGCCCTAAAACTCATCTCAGACATCAGGGCCAGACAAAAAATCCCTGTTCTGGTGGGTGGGACCTTCTTGTATTACAAAGCCTTGCGCAATGGCTTGGACGATCTGCCCAGCACGAACCCTGAGGTCAGAGGCGCCATTTTGGAAGAGGCGAAAACCGTTGGGTGGCCTGCCATGCATCTACAGTTAAAGGCAATTGATCCAGTGGTTGCAGATCGATTGGCTCCAAACGATGCGCAAAGAATTGGTCGTGCCATTGAGGTTTGGCGCATGACGGGTCAGAGATTGTCTGAGTTTCAGCGAGGTGGAAAAAGGAAAGCGGAGTCGCTCTCAAGCGACCTCGAGCTTTGCGTGATCTCGCTTGAGCCTCAAGAGCGCAAATGGTTGCACGAGCGAATTGACTTGAGGTATTCCCAAATGGTCAAAGAGGGTTTTTTGTGGGAGGCGCTCAAGCTCTTTGAGGATGCTCGATTGAGCCCTGAAATGTCCAGTATGCGTTGCGTGGGTTACAGGCAAGCTTGGGAGTTGCTCACGAATCCCGATTCACTCAAAGCGTTGAGGTCTCACTCCACGCTCGCAGAGCTGGGGCAAAGTTTCTTGAGTTCTCAGGCCTTTGAGCATTTCATGAGTACTTCACTGGCTGCCACCAGGCAGTTGGCCAAGCGACAATTGACTTGGTTGCGATCCATGCCCGAGAGGCTGGTGATTCACTGCGATCAAGAGCCAGAGCTTAGGCATTGGTGTGAGGAAACGATTCCTCTTGAAATCATGCCTTTGTTCAGGGGCATGTAATTCAGATGTTCATTGCGATCATGAAGCTCTGAATATTTTAGAAATCATGTAGAGCGCCATCAAGTACAAAAAGCAAGCAAAAAATCGCTTGAGTTTTTTAACGGGCAATTTCTGAGCAGCTCGGGCGCCATAAGGAGCGGTGATCACGCTGAAGCAGGAAATGAAAATCAAGGCCGGCAGCCAAATGTAGCCAAACGAATACTCAGGCAAGTTGGGCGTGTCCCAGCCGCTGATGGTGTAGCCCAAAGAGTTTGCCAGTGCAATTGGAAAACCGAGTGCGGAGCTTGTGGCCACAGCATTGAGCATGGGGACATTGCAAAACAACATGAAGGGCACACTGATGAAGGCGCCCCCGGCCCCCACCAAACCAGAGATCATTCCAATCACGCCACCGCTCAACCACTGTCCCAGTCCTTGTGGAAATTGACGCTGAGGAGGAGGTTTTTTGTCCAAAAACATTTGTGTGGCTGAAAAACCGATGAACAAAGCAAAAATGACCGATAAAGCATTGCCTTTGATGTAACTGAAAATACCTAAGCTGCCAACGAAGCTGCCCAGCACAATACCAGGCGCCAGTCGCCCAACCAAGCCCCATTTGACGTTGCCACTTCTGTGGTGAGCCCTCACACTGGAGAGGGATGTGAACATGATGGTGGCCATCGAAGTGGCGATGGCCATCTTCACTGACAGCCCTGTCTCAACATCATTGAAATCTAGAATCATGGTGACAATGGGCACGATGACCGCTCCTCCCCCAATGCCCAGCAGTCCCGCTAAAAAACCTGAGACGATGCCAAGTAAGCCGAGTTCAAGGATTTCGTAAAGGGGAAGGTGAAAGATGATGGGCATGGCGTTGGGACTGTAGAGAGGTGTCTGCAGGGAATCCTGAACCGTCATCCTGAACGCGGGGGTTCAGGTGGGCGAGGTCAGGTCAACGTTGGGTTCATCTGACGCGAGACGATCACGCTCATTGACCGATGTTCCAAGCCCTGGCTCTAAGAGCATTGGTTCAAGGAAGTATAAAGTTCAGAAGACACTGCAGACAACTTGATTGTAGGAGAGTTTTCATGTTTCAATGTGGAATCTTTCAAATGACCTTTCAATACACAATGGATGGATCGATCACATGCAAACACAACAAATGATTGATTTTTTGCGCCTCGCCAATCAAGTTGCCATTCGAGTCATGAATTCAGGGCACCATCCCTTTGGAGCGCTTTTGGTGGCCCCAGATGGGGTAACAGTGTTGGAAGAACAAGGCAATGTCGATACGGTCAACCATGCGGAGTCAACCCTTGCAAGAAGGGCATACGCCAAATATTCATCCGATGTTTTATGGGCCAGCACTTTGGTCACAACCGTTGAGCCTTGTGCAATGTGTGCAGCCACCCAGTATTGGAGCCACATTGGGCGTTTGATCTATGGGGTCACTGAGCACGATTTACTCGCGTTGACTGGAAACCATGCGGAAAATCCAACCCTCAACTTGCCGTGCCGAGAGGTGTTTTCTGCTGGTCAAAAGGGCATCGTGGTGATGGGCCCTGTGAGTGAAATGCGTGAAGAGATCTTGGAGGTACACCGAAGCTTTTGGAGGCGAACCCAATCCACTCAAGATCAATGAGTGAGACACTCTAAATCAGGGGTTGAACTTAGATCTTTTAAAGCAGTTGGCCATCAACGGCCAAGGCCTCGTCAAGGCGATTGAGCAAGCTCTCAAGATCAACGCCGCCCTCTGTTTTGGTACTTGAGGCAGATGCAGCAGGTGGAGCACTTGCGGTTTGTTCAAAGGCCAGATTGATTGCGGCCAGGACCGCAATTCTCTCGCGCGCTTTGATCTTACCTGAGTCTCTGATCTTGCACATGGCTTGGTCCACGCTTTGAACGGCTTGGTGAAGACGCTCTTCTGCACCATCGGGACAAGCAAGGGCATAGCCTTGACCCATGATTTGAACTTCAATTTGACTCATTTGGCATCCTTGGCGACCACGTCTTCAGGTAAGCGCTCTAGCAATGCATCGATGCGATTGCGTGCACTCTCTAGTCTGGATTTGAACTGATCGCGCTCATGGGTGAGCTGACCGACTTGCTCAGTCAAGAGTTGGTTGGTGCGTTGCAACTCCTCATGGCGAAGGAGCAAGCGTTCCACTCTTTGTGCGATTTGTTCTTGCAGTTTCAATGAAGACATGGAAGTTATTTTAAAGCTCAATGTGAGGTTTGATGTCCATATGGGCGTCCCCATTGAAGAAAAAAGGCTTAGAAAGGTTGAGTGATGTCATTTTTGCACAGACTCAACAAAACTCAAAGCGAGTCTGGTGCATGCCACCCATGATTCTAAAAATTAGTAGTTTTTGATCAGTTCAGGCTGATTTTCGTTGATTTGAGCGTTGGTGGTGATCGCAATATTTGGAAAGAGCACATTCGGCGCACTTTGGGCTTCGGGCTTGGCAAATGTAGCGGCCGTGCAAAATCAGCCAGTGGTGTGCATGAAGTAAAAATTCGGGTGGTATGCGCTTTAAGAGTTGTTGCTCGACTTGAAGGGGGTTCTTTCCTTTGGCAAGTCCAGTGATGTTGCTGACTCTAAAGATGTGGGTGTCAACGGCCATGGTGGGTTGAGCAAAGGCGACGTTCAAAATCACATTGGCCGTTTTGCGTCCCACACCAGGCAATTTTTCGAGGTCTTCGCGGCTTTTGGGAACTTGACCATTGTGCTCATTGGTGAGAATTTCACAAGTTTGCATGAGGTGCAAAGCCTTGGTCTTATAGAGTCCAATCGTTTTGATGAATCCCTCCAATTCAACTCGCCCCAGCTTTAAAATTGCTGAGGGTGTATTGGCTTTTGGAAAGAGTTTGCGCGTTGCTTTGTTCACACTCACATCGGTGGCTTGAGCGGATAAGAGAACGGCACACAGGAGCTCAAACACGCTTGTATACTCCAATTCCGTTCTTGGAATTGGATTGGCCGCTTGAAGCGTTTCGAAAAATGGAGCGATCAAGTTTTTATTCATATCACGGGTATGGTTAGAACCATATTTTCACATGCAATTTGCAAAACGTTTAGATCTGGTTGAGACCTCAGCCATTCGTGAGCTTTTTAAACTTTTGGGCCAGCCTGGCATCATCAGTTTTGCGGGTGGTTTTCCTGATAGTGCAATGTTCGACGTGGAGGGCATTGCCCAAGCCAGCCAAAAGGTTTTGCGCGATGCACCTGGCAGTGCACTTCAATACGGGGCAACCGAGGGGTTCATGCCCTTGCGTGAGGAGCTGGCCAAGTTCATGGCGCTCAAAGGTGTCACTGGCCTAGATCCTCAAGAGCTGATCGTTACCACTGGTAGTCAACAGGCTTTGGATTTGGTTGGAAAAACATTGCTTGAACCCGGCGACGTGGCTTTGGTGGAGGCTCCCACTTTCTTAGCCACCATTCAGTGTTTCAAACTGTATGGCCCCAAAGTGCTTGGTGTGCCCATTGACGAACATGGAGTTCGCGTGGACATTCTCGAGGAAATGATCAAGGTGCACCGTCCAAAAATCGTCTATCTCGTGCCCACCTTTGGCAATCCAAGTGGTGCACTTTTGAGTTTAGACAGACGGCTCAAAGTGTTGGAGTTGGCTCGCGACACGCAAACTGTGATTGTGGAAGACGATCCTTATGGTGACTTGTACTTTGGGGACACGCCCCCTCCATCTTTGCTGGCATTGAGTGACCAAGTTCCCGGCAGTCGTGAGTGGTTGGTGCATGCCGGCAGCTTGAGCAAAGTGTTGAGTCCAGGTTTAAGAGTGGGTTGGTTGATTGCGCCCAGTGAATTGCTGGCCAAGGCCACCATGTGCAAGCAATTCAGCGATGCGCACACATCAACCTTTGCGCAAGCCACTGCTGCCGCATACCTTCAAAGCGGACGCATGCCCGCAACCTTGAACAAAGTCAGATCTGTTTATGCACAGCGCGCCAAAACCATGGCGCAGTGTTTGAATCAGAGTTTGGGTGAGAAGATTTCGTTCTCACAGCCTTTGGGGGGATTGTTTTTTTGGGCTCGACTCACGGGTGCAAATGCAGGGCCAAAGGATGGGGCCGCATTTGCAAAGAGCGCCATTGCACAAGGTGTAGCGTTTGTGCCTGGTGCGCCTTTTTATGCCAACGATCCAGATCACTCGACGCTCAGGCTGTCCTTTGCGACTTCTGATGAGAAGCTCATTGAAGAGGGTATTGCTCGCTTGTCAAAGGCTTGAAATTTGAAAAATATTCAATTGTCAAGCGACGAGTCGAAAAAAATAAAACATCAAAAGTGTGAAACATTTTTGATAAAACACCAAAAGTTGTCCACAAAATCTGTGGGTAACTCTTCAAAGATTTATCGAAAAGTACGGTGATACAAGCACTCTATCGGCGTGCACGTTATTTAGACTTTTGATCAAAAAATGAGTAATTGTGAGAATATTTTTATTCGATGTTTCACGCGATAAAAAATTATTTTTTTAATCGCATGAATCCATCAATCTAAGCTTTTATGGTAGTCATCTTCATTCAAAAGAGACGCCAGTTCCGCTTCGTTGTTGAGCTCAAGTTGATAAATCCAGCCCTCTCCCATGGGGTCGGTATTGAGCAGTGAGGGGTCACTCGTCAGGGCATCATTGACAGCACACACGGTGCCCGATGCAGGAGAAAAAACATCTGCTGCGGCCTTGACGGATTCAACGACACAAATTTGTGCAAATTGATCAATGCTTTGGCCAAGGTTGGGTAGTTGAATGAACACAATGTCACCCAAGGTCTCTTGCGCGTGAGGTGTGATGCCAACTTTGGGCTTCAATGTTCCTGTTTCTATCCATTGATGTTGCGTTGAAAATTTAGGATTCATGGTGTTTGTGTATGGGGCTGGGGTTACAGATGAGCTTTCTCGGAATCAAGCAGTTGAGCATTACATGCTTGAATAGACAGGCCCACCACCACCCTCTGGTGCGACCCAGACAATGTTTTGTGATGGATCTTTGATGTCACACGTTTTGCAGTGCACGCAGTTTTGTGCATTGATTTGGAGTCTGTGTCCACTGGATACGTCTTGAACGTACTCGTAAACACCGGCAGGGCAAAACCGTGCCTCTGGTCCAGCAAATTGAGCCCAGTTGATTTTCAAGGGAATACTTTCGTCCTTGAGTGTGAGGTGAGCGGGTTGATTTTCTTCGTGGTTGGTGTTGCTGATGAAGACGCTGCTCAATTTGTCAAATGAGAGAACGCCATCAGGTTTTGGATAGTCAATGGTTGGGCAATCTTTCGCGGCTTTGAGGCTCAAATGATCAGGGATTGTTTTATGAATGGTCCAAGGGATGTGTCCCTTCAAAACAAATTGTTCGATGCCCGTCATGAGGGTGCCAATCCAGCGCCCCTTTTTGAACCACTGCTTGAAGTTTCGTGCTTTGTGTAGCTCTTGGTAAAGCCAACTTGCTTCAAACGCTTTGGGGTAGTTGACCAGTTCATCGTGCTCTTGATTGTTTTTCAATGCATCAAATGCCGCTTGGGCAGCGAGCATACCTGTTTTGATGGCAGCATGAGATCCTTTGATGCGGCTTGCATTTAAAAATCCAGCCTCGCACCCGATCAATGCGCCACCAGGAAAGACCGTTTTGGGTAAACTCAACAATCCCCCGGCAGTGATGGCTCTCGCACCGTAGGAGAGTCTTTTACCAGGCTTGATCCCATGAGATTCATCCCCTTCGAAATACCAGCGGATGTTAGGGTGTGTCTTGAACCTTTGAAATTCTTCAAAGGGATTGAGCCACGGGTTGCTGTAGTCAAGTCCGATGACAAAGCCAACGGCTACTTGGTTGTTGGGCAGGTGGTAGAGAAAAGAGCCGCCATAGGTGTCGTTTTCAAGTGGCCAGCCTGAGCTGTGAACAGCCAAGCCCGCTTCGTGGCGTTTGGGGTCTATTTCCCATAATTCTTTGATCCCAATGCCATAACTTTGTGGATCTTTGCCTTCGTCCAATTTGAAGTGCTCGATCAACTCACGTCCCAATTGTCCTCTGGCGCCTTCAGCAAAGAACGTGTACTTGGCATGCAGCTCCATGCCAATTTGAAATTGAGCGGTTGGCTCATGGTCTTTGCCCACACCCATATTACCTGTGGCCACACCAATCACCGCGCCTTGGTCGTTGTAGAGCACCTCGGTGGCAGCGAAACCTGGAAATATCTCTACACCCAAGTTCTCGGCTTGAGTGCCCAACCATTTGGTGACTTCACCCAAACTGACGATGTAGTTTCCATGGTTTTGAAAACACTCTGGCAATAAAAAATTGGGAATGCGAAACCCACCCGTTTTGGAGAGCATTAAAAAAGCGTCATCTTTTACGCTTTGGTGCAATGGTGCGCCCAGTTCCCTCCAATTGGGAAACAGCTCTGTGAGGGCCTTTGGATCCATGATGGCACCCGACAGAGTGTGAGTGCCCACTTCTGATGCTTTTTCAAGCACTGCAACACTGATCTCTTGGTTGTGTTGATTGGCCAATTGTTTGAGATGAATGGCACTTGCTAGACCAGCAGGGCCAGCGCCCACGATCACCACATCGTAGGGCATGGATTCACGAGGACCGTGTTGGGCAAGTATTTCTTGGTTTGTCATGGGTGATGATCGAAAGTTAATAGCTGAAGAGGTATTTTAACGGCCAAAGCCTCTTGATCCAGGAGCCAACAAATGGATAAGATGAGCCAAGGGTTGAGAGCGCTAGTGGGTTAATTTCCATGTGAATTGCCCATCAGCGCATTTCGAGTTCAATTGGCGTTTAAAGAAAGTGAAGTCATGAGCTATTCAATTGATCTGTCGGGTCGCGTGGCCTTGGTGACTGGGGCCTCCAGCGGTTTGGGTCGTCAATTTGCCAAAACACTTAGTTTGGCGGGTGCCACGGTGATATTGGCATCCAGGCGAGTTGACTTGCTCAAAGATTTAAGGGCTGAGTTAGAGGCGCAAGGGGGGCAAGCGCATGTGAGTGAGTTGGACGTCACCAGCGTGAGCAATATTAGAGCAAGTGTTGAGAAAATGGAGTCGGATGTTGGCCCCATTGATATTTTGATCAACAACTCTGGAGTGAGTCAAACTCAAAAATTACAAGATGTTGGTGAGGAAGATTTTGATTTCATTTTTGACACCAACGTCAAGGGTGCATTTTTTGTGGCACAAGCGGTGGGGCAAAAAATGTTATTCAGAGCCCGAGCCAGTGAGCGCGATGCCTTTCCGGGTGCACGAATTGTGAATGTGGCTTCGGTCGCGGGGCTCAAAGCTTTGCCTCAAATTGGCGTCTACGCCATGAGCAAAGCCGCAGTGGTTCACATGACCAAGGCAATGGCCTTGGAGTGGGGGCGCTATGGCATCAATGTAAATGCCATTTGCCCTGGCTACATCGACACCGAGATCAATCACCATCACTGGAGCACTGAGCAGGGCAAAAAACTCATTCAAATGTTGCCCAGAAAAAGGGTTGGACAAGTCACAGATCTTGATGCACTCATTGTCATGTTGAGCAGTCCGCAGAGCCACTTTTTAAATGGCTCCATCATTTCTGCCGATGATGGCTTTGCTTTGTGAGGTCAAACTCACTGGGCTAGAATGTCTTGACAGAGGTTTTTAATGTGAACATTTTGACCTGATTAGATCCAATTGTTAAGGAGTTGGTTTTGAACAAGATTTTTAATTCGGCCCACGATGCACTCAAAGACATCGTTGAAAATGGTCAGTTGCTTGCAGTGGGCGGGTTTGGACTTTGCGGTATTCCTGAGGCGTTGATTGATGCTTTGAAAGACACCGGTGTCAAAGATCTCACGGTCATTTCAAACAATGCGGGTGTTGATGGGTTTGGTCTAGGTAAATTGCTTGAAACCCATCAAATCAAGAAAATGATCGCCTCTTATGTTGGAGAAAACAAAGAGTTTGAGCGACAGTTCTTGGCTGGCGAGTTGGAGTTGGAATTCACGCCGCAAGGAACGTTGGCCGAAAAGCTCAGGGCTGGTGGCGCTGGCATACCTGCCTTTTTCACCAAAACAGGTGTTGGCACCATGGTTGCCGAGGGCAAGGAACTCAGGGACTTCAATGGTGAGACCTATGTGATGGAATTGGCTTTGAATCCAGATGTGGCCCTGGTGAAGGCACATCGCGCCGATCGAAGTGGTAATTTGCAGTTCAGGTACACAGCCAGAAACTTCAATCCAGCAGCCGCCATGGCAGGAAAAATTTGCGTGGTCGAAGTGGAAGAGATTGTTGATGTGGGCTCCATGGCGCCTGATGAAGTGCATTTGCCAGGCATTTATGTGCATCGAATCGTTTTGAATGCGACTCCGGAAAAGCGCATTGAAAAAAGGACCATTACCGAGAAGGTGGAGAGTTAATCATGGCTTGGACTCAGGATCAAATGGCAGCAAGAGCTGCAAAAGAGTTGGAAGACGGGTTTTACGTCAATTTAGGCATTGGCATTCCCACCTTGGTGGCCAATCACGTCAATCCTGACATTGAAGTGTGGCTTCAGTCTGAAAACGGCATGTTGGGTATCGGACCTTTTCCCCACGATGATCAGGTGGATGCCGACCTCATCAATGCGGGCAAGCAAACGGTCACCACCATAGCGGGTTCCTCTATTTTTGGTTCCCACGAGAGCTTTGCAATGATCAGGGGTGGAAAAATCAATTTATCCATTCTTGGCGCCATGCAAGTCAGCGAAAAAGGTGACTTGGCCAATTGGATGATTCCTGGCAAGATGGTCAAAGGAATGGGTGGAGCCATGGATTTGGTCGCAGGCGTGAAGCGCGTGATCGTCCTCATGGAGCACGTCGCCAAGAAAAAAGATGGCACAGAAGATTTAAAAATCCTCCCACAGTGCACCCTTCCTTTGACAGGTGTGGGCGTGGTGGATCGAATCATCACCGATTTGGGCGTGTTTGATGTTACCCCCAAAGGGCTGAGCGTGATTGAATTGGCACCAGGCGTGAGCCTTGAGTTCGCCCAAAGCAAAACGGGCGTGCCTCTTCACCATTGAACGCTTGATGTTTGCTTGGTCATGGCTGCAAACATCAGCCTGAGAGTTCAACCCTGAATGAGGGTTCAGCGGCTGGTGGGGGTTTTGAGTGTTTTGACCATCAACTTACCCATCCGATCAAAGTATTGAATCGCTTTGGTGCTGGGCATCATGTATTTGGTTCTTTTGTTCTCGCCTTGATACACCGAGTCGATCAACTTGAGTTCCTTCAATTGATCGAGTTTGCGGTGAATGGTGGCAGGAGAGGCAATGTGATCGAGTGCCATGGCCTCTGTCACGGTCAAGGGTTGGGAGGCTTGAGCTCTTACAGCCACGATCTCCAAAAGTTTTTTGCACTCCAGGTCCATTTGTGGCAAATCTGGAGACTGCTCGACGGCTTCAAGCAAGTTTAAAAAACGAAGGTAGATGCGGCTGTTTTTCATTGAAGTGTGCTTGAGATGTGAATAATGTTAAATCGTAATTTGTTTTGTAAGTCATTATAAGTTTATGGGTTTAAGTTTATTGAGAGTTAAGCATTTATTATTCATAGAGGCCTTTTTTTGCGGTTTTTCACTTGCTGTGAAAATATAATCATCGACATTGTGTTTTGCCTGTTTGTATTCAACAAGGCTCATTTCTTTCGCTGCAATGCAGCATTTTTCCACCAGGTTTATTGCTCATGAGTATTGCTCAACTCTCTGTCGCTGACATTCGCAAAACGTTCATTGATTTCTTTGCTGCAAGAGGGCATTCGGTGGTCGCGTCTAGCTCCTTGGTGCCTCACAATGACCCCACCTTGATGTTCACCAATTCAGGCATGGTTCAGTTCAAGGATGTTTTCTTGGGCGAGGACAAGCGTCCATATGTTCGTGCAACTTCAGTTCAAGCTTGCTTGAGAGCAGGGGGCAAGCACAACGACTTGGAGAACGTGGGTTACACAGCTCGTCATCACACCTTTTTCGAAATGCTTGGGAATTGGAGTTTTGGCGACTACTTCAAACGAGACAGTTTGAAGTGGGCATGGGAGTTGTTGACCCAAGTGTATGGCTTGCCAGCGGATCGCTTATGGGCAACGGTCTACTTTGAAGATGATGAGGCCTACGACATTTGGACGAAAGAAATTGGACTGCCCCCTGAGCGTGTGGTTCGAATCGGAGACAACAAGGGAGGACGGTATCAATCAGATAATTTTTGGATGATGGCCGATACGGGGCCCTGCGGTCCATGTTCTGAGATCTTTTTCGACCATGGCCCAAGTATCGCTGGAGGCCCTCCTGGGAGTCCCGACGAGGACGGGGACCGGTACATCGAAATTTGGAACAATGTGTTCATGCAATTCGACATGCAGCCCGATGGTTCTGTCAAAAAATTGCCTGCAC
>CAIPII010000189.1 GCA_903865035.1 uncultured Burkholderiales bacterium
CTCAAGGCTTGAGATCCCCCTGTGTTGACCCAGTCACTGCAAAAGTTTAAGCAAGCAGGCCCCCCTCGCGCTTGAAAGCCTTGGGTCTACTGAGCACCGTTTTTAATTTGGAGTTTGAATGAGCACCTATCAGCAACCCGATCCCAGTGGCCATTTCGGGCCCTACGGGGGGAGTTTCGTCAGTGAGACACTGACCCATGCGATCAATGAACTCTCTTTGGCCTACGCCAAATACCAAAACGATCCTGCTTTTTTGGCCGAGTTCCACAGCGAACTCAAGCACTTCGTTGGACGCCCCTCCCCCATTTACCATGCCGCTCGCATGAGTCGTGAAATGGGCGGCGCACAAATCTACCTCAAACGAGAGGACTTGAATCACACGGGTGCGCACAAAATCAACAACACCATTGGACAAGCGATGCTGGCCAAGCGCATGGGCAAACCTCGCGTGATCGCAGAAACTGGAGCGGGTCAGCACGGTGTGGCCACGGCCACCATCTGTGCTCGCTACGGCTTGGAGTGCGTGGTCTACATGGGAAGCGAGGACGTCAAGCGGCAAAGCCCCAACGTCTACCGCATGAAACTTCTGGGTGCGACGGTGGTGCCGGTGGAGAGTGGAAGCAAAACGCTCAAGGACGCTTTGAACGAAGCTTTGAGAGACTGGGTCACCAATGTGGAGAACACCTTCTACATCATTGGCACGGTGGCTGGACCACACCCCTACCCCATGATGGTGAGGGATTTTCAAAGCGTGATTGGCAACGAATGCTTGACGCAAATGCCCTCAATGCTAGACGGCAATCAGCCCGACGTGGTGGTGGCCTGTGTTGGCGGGGGCAGCAATGCAATGGGCATCTTCTACCCCTACATCAATCACAGCCAAACGCAACTCGTGGGCGTGGAAGCCGCTGGCGAAGGACTTGACACCTTGAAACACTCGGCTTCACTGCAAAAAGGAACACCCGGTGTTTTGCACGGAAACCGCACCTACATTTTGCAAAACGATCAAGGCCAAATCACCGAGACCCACAGCATCTCGGCTGGGCTTGACTACCCAGGCGTGGGCCCTGAGCACGCCTACCTCAAGGACATTGGGCGCGCCACCTATGTGGGCATCACCGACCAAGAAGCCTTGGAGGCCTTTCACTACCTTTGTCGCACAGAGGGCATCATCCCCGCGTTGGAGTCAAGCCACGCCGTGGCCTACGCAATGAAATTGGCCAAAACCATGACATCAGATCAATCGATTTTGGTCAACCTCTCTGGACGGGGTGACAAAGACATCGGAACCGTTGCCGATTTGAGCAACGCTGACTTTTACTGTCGCCCCTCTTGCCGGGGCCAAGAGATCAAGGGTGGCAACGCCTCCATGGTCTCTACAGTGAACTTGGTGAAGGCGGCATCATGAACAAAATTCAAGCCACCTTTGCGCGCCTCAAAGCCTCCTCCAAAGCGGCCCTCATCCCTTACTTGATGGCGGGTTTTCCAAGACCCCAAGACACCGTCTCTCTCATGCACACATTGGTCGGCTCTGGAGCCGACATCCTCGAGTTGGGCATTCCCTTTAGCGACCCCATGGCCGATGGTCCCGTGATCCAAAAAGCGGGGGAGCTCGCGCTTGAGCAAGGCGTTGGGCTCGAACAAGTTTTTGAGATGGTTCGCACCTTCAGGCTCACCGACGCTCAAACCCCCATTGTGCTCATGGGCTACGCCAACCCCATCGAACACTTTGACATCAAGCACGGCCCAGACGCCTTCGTCAAAACCGCGCAAAGTGCTGGTGTCGATGGCGTTTTGGTGGTGGACTACCCGCCTGAGGAATGTGCTCATTTCGCCCAAACGCTCAGACAAGCTGGTATGGATTTGATTTTCCTCTTGGCCCCCACGAGCACTGCACAACGCATGGAGCGGGTCGCCGAGTTGGCAACAGGCTATGTTTACTATGTGTCCTTGAAGGGCATCACTGGCGCGGCCCATTTGGACACCTCGGCGGTGGAGAAAATGATCCCCAAAATCCGAGAATTTGTCAAAATTCCTGTGGGCGTGGGCTTTGGTGTGCGCGATGCGGTGTCTGCCAAGGCTTTGTCCAAAGTGAGCGATGCCGTTGTGATTGGCACCAAACTCATCGAGCTCTTGCAAGCCCCACCCATCGAAGAGGGTAGCGCTCGATTGGCCAGCTTCATGCAGTCCATCCGGCACGCCATGGACGAAGAAGAGTGAGATAATGCTCTTTATGTTGCCAAATAGGATTTTTCAATGAGTTGGCTTGAAAAACTGCTCCCCCCAAAGATTCAACACACCGACCCAGCTGATCGCAGAAGCGTCCCCGAGGGACTGTGGATCAAATGCCCCAGTTGTGAGACGGTTTTGTACAAATCGGATTTGGAGCAAAATCAAAACGTTTGCCCCACTTGTTCACACCACCACCGCTTGGGCGCTCGCTTGCGCTTGGATTCTTTTTTGGACGCGGAAGGTCGCTACGAAATTGGCCAAGAGGTCATCCCCGTTGATGCCCTCAAATTCAAAGACTCACGCAAATACCCAGAACGCTTAAAGCAAGCGATCGAACAAACCGGTGAAACCGACGCTTTGGTGGTCATGGGAGGCAGCATTCACCAAATCAACGTGGTGGCTGCTTGCTTTGAATTTGACTTCATGGGTGGGAGCATGGGCTCTGTGGTGGGCGAGCGCTTTGTGCGAGGCGTCACCGCCGCCATTGAGCAAAAAGTGCCTTTCATTTGCTTCACCGCCACGGGTGGTGCACGCATGCAAGAGGGCTTGCTCTCGCTCATGCAAATGGCCAAAACCAACGCTGCCCTCACCCGGTTGGCCAAGAAGGGCTTGCCCTACATCAGTGTGCTCACCGACCCCACCATGGGTGGCGTCTCCGCGGGCTTTGCCTTCATTGGCGACTTGGTGATCGCCGAGCCCAAGGCCTTGATTGGTTTTGCGGGTCCTCGGGTCATTGAGAGCACCGTTCGCGTGACTTTGCCAGAGGGCTTTCAGCGCTCAGAGTTTTTGCAAACCAAGGGAGCCATCGACTTCATTTGTGATCGCAGAGAACTCAAAAAGACCATCGCCACGGCTTTGGCCATTTTGCTCAGACAGCCCGCTGACTCTTTGGCCTGAAGCGCCCCCTCCCCCACCCTCAAGCCAAAGGCTTTCTTGGGTGGGCGAGAACCATGCTGCCGTGCACCTCATAGGGCATTGAAGCGCCACTGAATGCGACCCCTTTTTTCACCCCCATCAACACTTTTTTCTCGCCATGACGCAAACGCCTAACTCCAACCCCGATCACCAAAACGCAACCCCAGAGGATGCACCCAAGGTTGATGAGAACCAGTTGATCGTTGAGCGAAAGGAAAAACTCAAGCTCATCAAAGAAAAAGAGGCCCAAGGCCTAGGCGTTGCGTTTCCCAACGACTTCAAACCCAGTCACAAAGCACGGGCTTTGCATTCTGAGCACTGCAAAGCAGACCCCGAGAGCTTGAAAGCACAGGCGCACTCGGTCAAGGTCGCCGGACGCATGATGCTCAAACGAGTGATGGGCAAGGCGAGCTTTGCGACCCTTCAAGACGACAGCGAGAGGCTGCAGATCTACGTCACCAAAGAAGGGGTTGGAGAGGAGCTCTACGAGAGCTTTAAGCATTGGGATTTGGGTGACATCGTGGCCTGTGAGGGAACCCTCTTCATCACCAAGATGGGAGAGCTCTCGGTGCACGCCACAACCATCAGGCTGCTCACGAAAAGCCTCAGGCCCATGCCCGACAAATTCCACGGCATTGCAGACCAAGAGGTCAAGTACCGCCAGCGCTACATCGATCTCATGATGGACTCAGGAACTCGCGAGAGATTCAAAACCAGAAGCCAAGCCATCACACACTTGAGAGACTTCATGGTTGAGCACAACTTCCTAGAAGTGGAGACACCCATGCTCCACCCCATTCCTGGAGGTGCAAACGCAAAGCCCTTTGTGACCCATCACAATGCACTTGACCAAGAGATGTTCTTGCGCATTGCGCCTGAGCTTTATTTGAAGCGCCTCATCGTGGGCGGGTTTGAGCGGGTCTTTGAGATCAACCGCAACTTCAGAAACGAAGGCATGTCGGTGCGCCACAACCCTGAGTTCACGATGATGGAGTTCTATGCGGCCTACTGGAACTACAAAGATTTGATGGATTTCACAGAATCGCTCATTCGCAATGTGGCTCAAAAAACCCTGGGCACACTGCACCTGACCTATGGACATGGTGACATCGATTTGAGCGTGCCTTTTGAGAGGCTGAGCATCAAGCAAGCCATTTTGAAACACGGCCCCAAAGATGTCCAAATCGATGAGGCCCAGTGGTTCATTCATGCCCTTCAAAAACTCGGACTCAAAGAAGATCAAGACGCTTTGTCCGCTCGCTCCTTGGCGTGGCTACAGGTGAAGTACTTTGAAGAGACGGTTGAAGAAAAACTCTGGCAGCCCACCTTCATTTGCGATCACCCCGTGGAGATCTCGCCATTGGCCCGTGCTAGCGACTCAGACCCCACGATCACAGAGCGCTTTGAGCTCTACATCACAGGGCGAGAATTCGGCAACGGTTTCAGCGAGCTCAACGACGCCATTGACCAAGCCGCTCGTTTTCAAGCCCAGGTTGAGCAAAAGGAGAGCGGCGACGATGAGGCCATGTTCTTTGACCAAGACTTTGTGCGCGCACTGGAATACGGCATGCCTCCAACGGGTGGATGCGGCATTGGCATTGATCGCTTGATGATGTTGCTCACCAACAGCGCGAGCATTCGAGACGTGATTTTGTTCCCCGCGTTAAAGCGCGAACACTGAAACGCCCTTGGGGCAGGCTCTGGCTTACTGAGAGCCCAATGGAGGGTTGACCCCAAGAGCTTGCTCTGCGTCTGAGCCACCACCCAGGTGCACTGAACCCTCGGTGCCATCGGTTTTTCTGGACTCACGCTCTTTGAGCTTTTCTTCTTTTTTCTTCTTCTTGGCGAGTTCTCGCTGGCGTTTTTCGTAGTTGTAATTGGGTGTTGCCATGAATCGCTCTGATGTAGGTTGAGATGATGAAGGTGGTTTGGGGCTCTGTCAAGAGAAGGATCACAGGCTTGGATCGACCAATGGCTTGGGGACCACAGCCAAGGGCTTGCACTCGTGACAAAAGAAGGCCAAGCCACCCACAAACCGGCGTTGAGAGCCCAGTCTTCTGGGTTTGTGCAGACCACACTTCATGCAAGACATGGTCTCTCCCACTTTGCCCATCCCTAGGAAGGGCGAGCCGTTTTCACGACTGGTAAAACGAAGGCCACTTTGATCGACTTGGTTCTTGCCATTCTTGGTCGCCAAATGGGACTCCTTTGGACAAGGGCGCTCAGTCAATGAACCTTGCTTGACCCTCAAACCGCATCCCAGTCTAACCGGTATTCGTTAAAAATATTGCCCGCAAAGGGTTTTATTATTTTTGACTTGAAATAGATTGTTGTGCGTCAAAGATGGCCTGCCACCAACGCTCTGAGATGGACAGGCGCTTAGCAGCTTTGCAAGGCCCGGTGATAGGCAGGCTCACGCATCAAAGCACCCCAACTGAGTCCTTTGTCATGCCCTTTGAGCGCCAACCTTCTGTGCTCGCTTTCTTCGTTGGCACTCCATTGGTGGGTCAAGAGCGCTTGGGTGAGTTCATCCAAAAAGACATCCAAGGTGGAGTTGGATTTGGCGCCTTTTGTGATCACGCTTTGATTGCAAATGAGCAGCAAGTCGCACCCCGCATTGAGGGCTTTGACCGCAGCTTGAGAAAAGCTCACCTCTTGGCCACCCAGCATGCGGGCACCTTGCATGGACAAATCATCGCTGATGATGGCGCCCGTGAACTGAAGTTGCTCGCGCAAGACCTCTTGGAGCCACACGCTTGAAAATCCCGCAGGCATGTGATCGACTCTAGGGTAGACCACGTGCGCTGGCATGATGGAGGTGAGTGAGGAGCCCAACCATCCGTAGGGCAGCAAATCTTCGCTTGCGATCGACTTCATGGAGCGCGCATCAACGGGCATGTCCACGTGCGAGTCCAAGCTCACAAAGCCGTGCCCTGGGAAATGCTTACCGCAATTGGCCATGCCCGCTTGGAGCATGCCTTGCATGAAACTCTTGGCCAGTGCACTCACCACTTGGGGATCGCGGTGAAAGGCACGATTGCCAATCACGGTGCTGTTGCCATGGTCCAAATCCAACACAGGCGCAAAGCTGAAATCAACACCACAAGCCTTAAGCTCACTGGCCATCACATAACCCATGGAGGTCGCGCGGTCCATGGCTTTGAGTGCAGCGTCTGCTGCATGCTTTGAGCCTTTGGCGTTCATCCACGCTTGCCCCAACTCACCCATGGGCGCCAAATGGGTGAATCCATCGCTTTTGAAGCGCTGAACGCGTCCTCCCTCATGGTCCACACAGATGAGCAAATCCTCTCTCACGTCTTTGATTTGCTCGCACAGCTGCTTCAATTGCTGCCTGGAGTGCCAATTGCGCGTGAACAAAATAACGCCCCCGCACAAAGGATGGCGAAGGCGCTTTTGATCAACCTTGGTCAAGGCCAAGCCATCGATGTCGAGCAAGACGGGGGCATGGTGAGAAAACTGATTTTTCATAAAAACAATTGGATTAAAAAAACAAATGGACTCAACGCGTTGCTCAGTCCATGGGGGTTTGTTCAACCACCACGAAAGAGACCGCATACTCGCGCTCGTCGCTGATGCTCACCTGAGCGCTCAGTCGCCTGGACTCAAACCAAGGCTTGAGCTCACCCAAGACACGCACCATGGGCGCACCGCTGGGTGCATTCACGACCTCACAGGTGTGCCAAGACATGGGCATCCTGAGCCCCAAGCCTATGGCCTTGCTGAAAGCCTCCTTGGCGCTGAAGCGTGTGGCCAAAAAGGATACCCCACGCTCTGGCCAACGGGCTCGGCGAGACTCGAAAATCTGAATTTCTTGAGGCGTCAAAATCTTGTTGGCAAATCGCTCTCCATAACGCTCTAAAGAGGCGCGAATCCTGGATATCTCGCACACATCGGTGCCAATGCCAAACACACGAGTGCCTGCACTCATGATTGGACCTGTGAGGATGTTTGCGTCATCTGAGACAGATAAAGCTTCACGGCTTGCTCATACCCCACCTCCAGTGCATCGGCCATGAATGCGTGCCCAATGGAGAGCTCAAGCACGTGGGGCACGTGAGCGAGAAAGGATTGAACGTTTTGTGCATTCAAGTCATGCCCGGCATTCACACCCAAGCCCAAAGCGTGAGCCTCATGGGCGCAGTCGGTGTAGTCACGCAAGACACTGGACAAGGCCTCTTGCAAGTCTTTCTTGGGGGTGGGTTGATCGCCCAATCCCCTGGCGTCATACTGGGGCCAAGTGCCCATCACGCGCGCAAAGTCTTTGGCGTACTGCTCGGTGTAGAGCTCCACCCGGTCCGCTCCAAGCTCCTTGCAGTGGTGCATTTGGGAGGGGTCGGGATCCATGAACAAACTCACCCGAACCCCGTGTTTTTTGAGCCGCTCAATGATTGGCGCCAAGGCGGCCGAGTCACGCGGAAAACTCCAACCGTGATCACTGGTGAGTTGAGATTGTGAGTCGGGCACCAAGGTGGCTTGGGCGGGCAGATGACGCTCAACCAAGGGCATCAAATTGTGAAATGGGTTGCCCTCGATGTTGAACTCGCGCCCCACCCATTTCTCTCGCATCAAGAAGGCCAGGTCCTCAACATCTGATGCACGGATGTGTCGTTCATCGGGCCTGGGGTGCACGGTGATGCCGTGTGCACCCGCGCTCAAGCAAAGCTTTGCAGCCCTCACCACACTGGGCACACCCAATGCTCTTGCATTTCTGAGCAATGCCACTTTGTTCAAATTGACGGACAAAGCAGTCTGCTCAGTGGAGCTCGATGAGGGGGTGATTCGCGGCTGGACTTGCATAAAAGATGTTCAGGATTCGAGGGTGTTGGAGGAGCTTGTGATTTTGAGCAGGGTCAAGGGGTACACTGTTTTAGGCATTGAGGGCTTGTACATCGATCATGAATTGTCGCGTTTTAAAAGGCACTCCCCCTCCATGATAGTGAATCATTTGCCTCATTTGCGACTGTAGTGCCAAACGGCTCTCATTGTCCAATTGCGCACACCAGCGAAGGGTGTGCAAGAGGTCAATGTCACCTTGCAAACTCTCACTCAAGGCGAGCCACTGCGAGCCCAAAAGAGCCAACTGATGGGTGGGAGACCTCTCAAGATCCATGAGGTTCAGACCTGCCTCGGGGTGCAAGTGATAGAACGCGTTTGGGCTCAACGCCTGAAGACGAGAGCCCTCGTGATCCAAATCGGGAAGGAGGCCCAAGTTTTGCAGCACCAAGAGCTCAAAGCTTCTGAGCAATGGGGCAATGGCTGCATCGGCGCCGCTGGACAAAATCTCCACCACTTGCCCATACAGGTCAAAGATCTCGGGGTGAGGATCATCTCTGGCCAAGAGCTTCAAGAGCAACTCATTGGTGTAAAAACCGGCCAAGAGTGCCTCACCCTTGGGCAGTGGGTGAGCTGCGATCCACTCGGCCTTGGAGAGGGTTCTCACCTCGCTCTCGCCGCGGTAAGCCAGGCTCAAGCGCTGCAGGGGCATCAACACGGATCGGAAATTGGAATGAGGCTTTTTGGCGCCCTTGGCCAATAGGGCCACGCGGCCCGATTTGCGGGTGAAGACCTCGAGCACCAAACTTGACTCACTCCATGGGTAGCGGTGCAGCACAAAGGCTGGCTCATCGCTGATGAAACTCTGCGCTGAACTCTTACTCGTAGCCAAAGCTGCGCACCCGCGCTTCATCGTCGGCCCAGCCCGATCGCACCTTGACCCAAAGTTCCAAAAAGACTTTGGCTTGCATCAAGTGCTCAAGCTCGTGGCGAGCCTCGGTGCCCATGCGTTTGAGTTTTTCGCCTTTTTCTCCAATCACCATCGCTTTGTGGCCTTCGCGCTCGACCACAATGGTGGCTGCGATTTTGACCATGCGGCTGACGGTTTTACCCGCCTCTTCCTCAAAGCGATCGATGATCACGGTGGACGTGTAGGGCAACTCATCGCCCGTCAAGCGAAAGAGCTTTTCGCGAATGATCTCACTGGCCAAAAACCTCTCCGAGCGATCGGTCAACTCATCGTTGTTGTACCACCAAGCTTGCTCGGGCAAGTGAGTGTCACACAGCTTGATCAAGCGGGCCACGTCTTTTGCATTTTTGGCAGACATGGGAAACAAGGCCTCAAACCCATGCTTGTCTTGCATCTCTTTGAGCCAAGGCATGAGTTCTTCTTTGTGCGTGATGTGATCGATCTTATTGGCCACCAAAATCACAGGGCAATTGGACTTGAGCAGCGAGAGCACTTTGGCGTCTCCGGGATAAAAATGCCCAGCTTCGAGCACAAACAAAATCAAATCCACATCGCTCACCGCACCCAAAACCGTCTTGTTCAAGGAGCGATTGAGGGCATTGTTGTGATGGGTTTGAAAACCCGGTGTGTCCACAAAAATGAGCTGGGTTTGACCCTCGTTGCGAATGCCCGTGATGCGGTGACGGGTGGTTTGTGCTTTACTGGAAGTGATGCTGATTTTTTGGCCCACCAGCGCATTCATCAATGTGGATTTGCCCACATTGGGGCGCCCAACGATCGCCACCAATCCAGCTTTTTGAGGTCCTTTGGGGCTCTCGTCTGGCTCGGCTTGCTCGCTGGCTTTGTCACCACCCTCAGGCGCCTTGATCAACTCTTGACTCAATTGGGTCAGCCAATCTTCTGAGTGCTCACCACTGGCTTTGGAAGGCATCGATGTCGACTTCGCACCCGCGGTTTTTTGACGCTTTGGGGGCGTTGAAGTCAAGGGTTTCATAATTTGTTTTCTTCGATCGTTTTGAGCATTGCTTGTGCAGCCACTTGCTCAGCAGATCTCCTGGAGTTGCCGATGCCACGCTCCATGAGAGAGAGCTCAGTGACTTCACACTCAACGTCAAAGGTTTGTTGATGTGCAGCACCCAAGATCCCAATGACGCGGTAGATGGGCAAATTGTAGCGTCTGGCTTGGAGCAACTCTTGGAGCTCCGTCTTGGGGTCCTTGGAGGCCGCTTGCATGCTGGGGTTGATCTCAATGGGCTCAAAAAGCCTGAACACCAAATCCTCGGCGACTTGATATCCACTGTCGAGAAAAACCGCACCGATCAAGGCCTCCAGTGCGTCGGCCAAAATGGAGGGGCGTCGCTGTCCACCGGACTTCATCTCGCCCTCCCCTAGGCGAATGAGCCCAGACAAGCCCAAGTCCAAGGCCAGGCGGTGCAAGGTGTCTTGTTTGACCAAATTGGCCCTGACTCGAGAGAGATCGCCTTCGGGCAGATCGGGGAGCGCGACAAAGAGCATTCTGGAGACCGCCAAATTGAGCACCGAGTCACCCAAAAACTCGAGCCTCTCGTTGTGCGTGGCGCTGAAACTCCGGTGCGTGAGCGCTTGCTCGAGCAACGCACTTGACTTGAAGCCTAACTTTAGGCGTTCAAGGAGTTCGAGGTGCGAGGGACTGAGTCGAGAGGTCATGGAGAGGGTCAATCAAATCCGCCAATGCGCTTTAAGTTCCCAAAATTCATCCACACATAGAACGCACGCCCCACGATGTTGGCATCTGGCACAAAGCCCCAGTAGCGTGAATCCAAAGAGTTGTCTCGGTTGTCACCCATCATGAAATAGTGACCAGGTGGAACTTTGCAAATCACACCTTCAACCGTGTATTGGCAGTTCTCTTTGAAGACAAAGTCATCCGCGCCAGCCACAAAGGCGGGACGCTCAGGCTCGTTCAATATTTTGTGATCCACCAAAGGGCCTTGCGCATCTTTGGGGTCTTGTGGGGGCAACCACTCTTCGTACTGTTTGATGTAGCGCAAAGCGTCTTCTTCAAAGAAGTCGGGAACCGACTCCTTTCTGATGGGCACACCGTTGATGGCCAATTGTTTGTTCAAGTAAGAGACCTCGTCTCCAGGCAATCCAATCACGCGCTTGATGTAGTCCACGCTTGGGTTGGGTGGGAAGCGAAACACCATCACGTCTCCACGCTTGACAGGCGAGCCCTCGGTGATTTTGGTGTTGAGCACTGGCAATCGAATGCCATAGTGAAACTTGTTGACCAAAATCAGGTCTCCCACCCACAAAGTGGGGATCATGGAGCCAGATGGAATCTTAAAGGGCTCAAACAAAAAGGAGCGCAAAATGAAGACCACCACAATGACGGGGAACAGCCCAGCGGTCCAATCCAACCACCAAGGCTGGCGAAGGACCTCGGCTTGTTTGGCTTGCAAATCGATGGGCTCTTGAGTGATGCCCATTTGGCTCAACTGATCTTGCCGCAGTGCTTCAGTGGCCGTGAGCGCAAGTGCTGCTCTTTGCCGTGCAGGTGCAAAAACAAATTTCTCCAGCACCCAGTAAACGCCCGTGACACACGTGGCCAAGAAAAGCAAAAGCGCAAAGTTGCCCTCAAAAAGCCCCAAATACCACGCACCAATGTAGGCAGCAAAGCTTGCCAAAACAACCGAAGTCAATATAGGCATCAATCTTCCACCTGCAAAATCGCCAAAAACGCTTCTTGCGGAACTTCCACAGCGCCAATTTGTTTCATTCTTTTCTTTCCAGCTTTTTGCTTTTCAAGCAATTTCTTTTTACGCGTGATGTCTCCACCATAACACTTGGCCAGCACGTTTTTCCTCAGCGCTTTGATGGTCTCGCGTGCAATGATATTAGCACCAATCGCAGCTTGAATGGCCACGTCAAACATCTGACGCGAGATTATTTCCCTCATCTTTGCAGCCACCGCACGACCCCGGTACTGAGACTGCGTGCGGTGAACAATGATGGACAGCGCGTCGACCTTTTCGCCGTTGAGCAAGATGTCCACTTTGACCACATCAGAGGCCCTGTACTCTTTGAAGTCATAGTCCATGGAGGCATAGCCCCTGGAGACGGATTTGAGTTTGTCAAAGAAGTCGAGCACGATCTCGCCCAAAGGCATGTCGTAGGTGAGCATGACTTGACGACCGTGATAAGCCATGTTGAGCTGAACGCCGCGTTTTTGATTCGCCAAGGTCATCACCGCACCCACATACTCTTGTGGCATGTACAAATGAACGGTCACTATGGGTTCGCGAATTTCTTCAATTTTGCCTTGATCGGGCATCTTGGAGGGGTTCTCCACCATGATCAACTCACCATCGGCTTTGAGCACTTGGTAGACCACGCTTGGAGCGGTTGTGATCAAGTCTTGGTCGAACTCGCGCTCGAGACGCTCTTGAACGATCTCCATGTGCAAGAGACCCAAAAAGCCACATCGAAATCCAAAACCCAAAGCCTGTGACACCTCGGGCTCAAATTGCAAGGACGAGTCGTTGAGTTTGAGTTTTTCCAAACTGTCTCTCAACTGATCGTATTGATTGGCCTCAGTGGGGTACAAACCCGCAAACACTTGAGGCTGGATCTCTTTAAAGCCTGGCAGAGCTTGTGTTGCCGTGGCACTCGCGCCCCCTGAGCCCAACTTGATTTGGGTGATGGTGTCTCCCACCTTGGCCGCTTGCAACTCTTTGATGCCAGCGATGATGTAGCCCACCTCACCCGCCTTGAGAGAAGTACGGGGCACGTTGGCCGGTGTGAACACACCCAAATTGTCCGCATTGTAGGTGGCCTCTGTGGCCATCATCTTGATGCGGTCTCCCTTGTTCAAGCAACCATCGACCACTCGCACCAACATCACGACGCCCACATAACTGTCAAACCAACTGTCCACAATCATGGCGCGCAATGGGCCGTTGGGGTCGCCTTTGGGATGGGGCACGCGAGCCACAATGGCTTCTAAGATTTCATCAATGCCCATGCCCGTCTTGGCAGAGCAGGGAATGGCATCCGTTGCATCAATGCCGATCACGTCTTCGATTTCGTTTTTGGCGTTCTCGGGATCTGCCTGTGGCAAATCCATCTTGTTGAGAACGGGCACCACCTCCACACCCAAGTCGAGCGCGGTGTAGCAATTGGCCACCGTTTGCGCCTCAACCCCTTGGCTGGCGTCGACCACCAAGAGTGCGCCCTCACAGGCCGACAAAGAGCGCGAGACCTCGTAGGAAAAATCCACGTGTCCAGGTGTGTCGATCAAATTAAGGTTGTAAGAGATGCCGTCTTTAGCTTTGTAAACCAAACATGCGGTCTGAGCCTTGATGGTTATCCCACGCTCTTTTTCGATGTCCATGGAATCCAAAACTTGTGCACTCATCTCGCGTGCCTCAAGTCCACCACAACGCTGAATCAAACGATCGGCCAAGGTGGATTTGCCATGATCAATGTGAGCAATGATTGAAAAATTTCTGATGTGGTTCATCAACGGAAAGACTTAAGTGATTGAAATTAAACGCTTGGAGCATAAAAAAGGGCGCGTCAACTTGTGACGCGCCCGGAACCAACAATCTATGGCAACTGCGATAGTTGGAACTTCATTGTAGGCAAAATTGCCCAAGTCCACATCGCCCAAAATGCCTTTTACAGATCGTTGCCGGACCGCAACACGAATGTTATTCACAGTTTGTGCACAATTGTACATGAATAATCTGCGAACAACTTGTGGGTGAGCTGTGGAGTAATGGTGTGGAAGACTTCATTGTAGGGATTTAGTGCTAATTGGAGCTCACTTGGACTCAAAGCTGAATCTTGAACTGAAAATCCTTGGTTTTTCTTGTAATGATTAATGACTATTTTTAGGGATTGAGTTGTCTGACATCAATTTCAAGGAGGGCTGAAAAAAAATTAAAAAAAAGATTTTTAGTCCCTTTTTTACGTCAATACCCCCATGAAACACTTAGGCATTGAAGGGTATTGAGGGCCCCGGGCATCTGGGGTCAAGACCCCAAATGCCCGACTTTGACCCATCCCCTTTGAGAAAGGGGAGCCCTCATTTGGAGAGTCGAATGATGGCGTACTGGGCCCACTCACCACGCTTGAAGAGGATGTTGGTGGCTTTGGACTTGTCAAGACGAGCCAAGGTTTGTTCAAACTCTTTGATGGATGAAATCTCCACATTGGCCAAGGCGAGGATGACATCTCCCTCTTTGAGTCCTGCTTTGGCAGCAGCCTCCGTGGCTTGCTCCACACGCACACCGCCTTTGACTTTGAGCTCGCGCTTTTGAGCCTCACTCAAATCGCTCAGCACCAGCCCCAAGCTGCTCAAAGCTGAGGAGCTGGGTTTGTTTTTGTTGCTTGAACTGGAGCTCTCTTGGGCTTGTTTGCTCTCGTCCTCAAATTCACCCACCGTGACGTTGAGATCCTTTTCTTGGCCGCGCCTGAACACCGTCACCACACTCTTGGAGCCTGGCTTGATGCCACCCACCAAACGGGGCAGATCAACCGATTTGTCGATGGCTTTGCCATCGAACTTGATGATGATGTCTCCAGGCTCAATGCCCGCTTTCTCTGATGGGGAGCCGGGCTCGACTGCGCTCACGAGCGCGCCTTGAGGTTTGCTCCAGCCCAATGACTCGGCGAGCTCCTTGCTCACTTGGCCAATTTGCACGCCAATTTTGCCGCGTTGTACACGCCCAATGCTTCGCAACTGATCGCTCACGCGCAACGCCTCATCAATGGGAATTGCAAATGAAATGCCCATGAAGCCACCAGAGCGCGAGTAAATTTGACTGTTGATGCCCACCACTTCCCCGCGCATATTGATGAGCGGGCCACCCGAGTTGCCTGGATTGATGGCCACATCCGTTTGGATGAAAGACAAGTAATCGCCCGTGTCACGCTGCTTGGCGCTCACGATGCCAGCGGTCACTGTGTTCTCCAAACCAAAGGGAGAGCCAATCGCCATCACCCACTCGCCTACCCTCAACTTACTCACATCTCCAGTGCGCACAGCAGGCAGGCCTGTGGCATTGATTTTCACTAGCGCCACATCCGTTCTCTTGTCTGCACCAATGATTTTGGCCTTGAACTCGCGCTTGTCGGTGAGCGTGACAATGACCTCATCGGCACCTTCAACCACGTGCGCATTGGTCATGATCAACCCGTCTGCACTCAACACAAAACCAGAACCCACTCCTTTGGGTTGCTCCTCCATTTCAGGCGCTCTTTGATTGGGTCTAGAACCCTTGGGTGCATTCGGTGTGTTTGGAGTGGCCCCAGGTGCGTTGGGGAAAGGGACCCCAAAAAAACGCCTAAAGAGCTCTTGCATCTCTTGATCGGGCTCACCCTGTCCATTGGAGGTGGAGGGGCGCGTGGCCACTTTCTCAAGGGTTCGGATGTTCACCACCGAGGGTCCAACCAAGTCAACCAAATCGGTGAAATCAGGCAATGTTCGAACTGTGGGAGCAGACGCTGCGGGTGCACTGGATTGAGGAGCTTGAGCCTGCGCTGAGGAGGAAATAGGACTTGCAGCTTGTGCAAAGTCCAAGGCACACACAATCGCCAAAGGCATCAGTCCAATGAACACCCTCAGAGCCTTTGAGGGGCCTTGTACACACTTAGAAAAAAGCATTGATATCTCCAAAAAATCGAATGGATAGGCCCCAAGTGTGACAACCACGCCTGCTCAGCCTCTTGACACCCAGGGGTCAAACGCCAGAGCACACTTGCTCACATGAGACGACTCGCAAAGATGCACCTCACAAATGAGGTCGCATGCATGGAATTACAAGAGGCTTGTTGGCAAAGGGTTCCCCACGACTCATTCAACGCAGGTGCCCTGCCAAGAGATGACAGGCTCGGCCAAAAATCCATCTGGACCGTTTGACACAATCGAAGGTTTATTGCACCCAGCCCAAGCGGCAAATCACCCTGATGGGCCAATCAAACAAATCGCTTGAAGACCAAAGTGCCGTTCGTACCACCAAAGCCGAAATTGTTTTTCATGGCCACATCAATCTTCATGTTTCTGGCTGTGTTGGCGCAGTAATCCAAGTCACACGCCTCATCGGGCTTGTGCAAATTGATGGTTGGTGGACTCACCTGTTCGTGCAAAGCCAAAACGGTGAAGACGCTCTCAATGCCACCCGCACCGCCAAGCAAATGACCTGTCATCGACTTGGTGGAATTGACCACCACCTTTTTGGCGTGATCTCCCAAAGCAGCCTTGATCGCTTGCGTTTCATTGGCATCTCCAAGTGGCGTGGAGGTGCCGTGCGCATTGAGGTAATCAACCTGATCTGCATTGATGCCTGCATTGTGAAGAGCATGGTTCATGGCCCTCATGGGACCATCCATATTGGGAGCGGTCATGTGGCCTGCGTCTCCGCTCATGCCAAAACCGGCCAATTCAGCGTAAATGCGAGCACCCCTGGCCTTGGCGTGTTCGAGCTCTTCAAGCACCATGACACCCGCACCCTCTCCAAGCACGAAACCATCGCGATCGGCATCCCAAGGTCTTGAGGCCTCGGTGGGTGAATCGTTGCGAGTCGATAAAGCGCGCATGGCTGCAAAGCCACCCAAGCCCAAAGGAGAGATGGTGGACTCGGCGCCACCGGCCACCATCACATCGGCGTCGCCATACTCAATGAGTCGACCTGCCATGCCAATGCTGTGAAGACCTGTGGTACAGGCTGTGGCCATGGCCAAATTGGGCCCTTTAAAGCCAAACTGAATCGAGACATGCCCAGAGATCATGTTGATGATCGAGGCAGGTACAAAAAATGGGGAAATGCGCCTAGGCCCACGCGCGGTGAGCTCAGCGTGCATGGACTCAATGAGGGGCAAACCACCAATACCCGAACCAATCAAGCAACCAATTCGGGTTGCCAATTCATGATTCAAAGCATCTTTGGTGGGAATTCCAGAGTCCACAACGGCCTGCATGGCCGCCACGATGCCAAAGTGAATGAATGCATCCATTCCCCGGGCATCTTTGGGAGAAATGTAGTCATCGAGCTTGAGTCCCTTGACCTCGCCAGCAAACTGACAAGCAAAGGCGGAAGCGTCAAAAGCCTTGATGAAATCAATGCCTGACTTGCCATTGAGCAAACTCGACCATGACTCGGCGACGGTGTTGCCCACTGGGCTCACACATCCAAGCCCGGTCACAACCACGCGACGTCGGGTCATGCCATTTAACTTTCTGGATTAACTTTTTTGATGAGCCAATGCGTAATCGATGGCGTTTTGTACGGTGGTGATTTTTTCCGCATCTTCATCAGGGATCTCAATGGCGAACTCGTCCTCCAAAGCCATCACCAATTCAACGGTGTCCAAAGAGTCAGCACCCAAATCGGCCACAAAGGCTTTTTCGTTGGTCACTTGTGACTCTTCAACGCCGAGTTGCTCAGCAATAATTTTCTTCACACGTACTTCGATATCACTCATTTTTTACTCAGAGGTTGTAATGGAGTTTAGATTTTAACCGAAAAGAACCAATTATCAGCAGACCACAACGCGGAAGTTTTTTGTCACATTCAACGCGTTTTTTAAGCCTTTAAGTTCTCATTTTGTTGACCCGAACATGAAAAAGTTCTGCGCAGTGCAACATTTGGGCAGAACTCAAGCCATGAACATGCCGCCGTTCACATGCAGCTCTTGTCCGGTGATGTAGGAGGCCTTGGGGTTGGCAAGGAAACTCACCGCATTCGCCACATCTTGAACCGAGCCCAAATGGCCCAATGGAATTTGCGCCAAAAGTCCTTGTGTTTGCGCCTCAGAGAGCTGTCCCGTCATGTCGGTTTGAATGAAGCCTGGCGCCACGCAATTGACGGTGATGGAGCGACTGCCCAACTCTCGCGCCAATGAACGCGTCATCCCTGCCACGCCCGCCTTGGCTGCAGCGTAATTGGATTGACCCGCATTGCCGCTTGCACCCACCACGCTCGTGATGTTGATGATGCGCCCATAGCGTTGCTTCATCATGGGGCGAATGGCCGCTTTGCTGAGCCTAAAGACTGCACTCAAATTGGTTGCAATCACTTGCTCCCAATCTTCGTCCTTCAATCGCATGGCAAGCATGTCCTTGGTGATGCCTGCGTTGTTGACCAATACATGCAGGCCACCCAACTCTTGGGTGACTTGATCGATCACATCCTCGCAAGCCTTTTTATCGCAAACATCCAAGACAACACCCTTGGATTTTCCAAAGCCACTCAAGTGCTTGTTGATTTGCTCAACACCACTTGCGCTCGTGGCAGTTCCCACAACCGTGTAGCCCTCTTGGGCCAAAGACAAGGCAATCGCAGCACCAATGCCTCTAGAGGCTCCAGACACAAAGGCGACTTGACCTTCAATTGAAATCGTACTCATGGGTTACACCAATAAAGTTGTTTTAAGGGTTTCCAAATCGGCTGGGTCCTTCAAATTGAGCGCTTGCACATGAGCATCGATGCGCTTGACCATGCCACTCAAAGCTTGACCTGGACCACATTCCACAAAAACCGAGCAGCCAAAGGCCTTCATGGCTTGGATGCACTCCACCCACCTCACGGGCTTGAAAGCTTGTCGGAACAAAGCATCTTTGATCTCTTGAGCGGAGTTGGGCGTTTGCACGTCCACGTTATTAAAAACCGGAATTTGAGGTGTTTTGAATTCAGTGGACTCTAGTTTTTCAAGCAAGCGGTGTGCTGCTGGCGCCATGAGTGAGCTGTGAAAGGGTGCAGACACAGGCAAGGACAACGCACGCTTGGCACCCAAAGCCTTGACCTCTAGACTTGCCTTCTCCACTGCAGCCTTGTGGCCTGCGATCACCGTTTGCATGGGGTCGTTGAAATTCACCGCTTCCACCACTTGGCCCATCTCTTGGCTCACGCGCTCACAGCACGCCTTGACCGCTTGAGCCTCCAAACCCAAAACGGCCGCCATGGCGCCTTCGCCAACGGGCACGGCATCTTGCATGGCCTGAGCCCTAAAGCGCACCAAAGGCAGGGCCTGTGAAAGCGTCAACACACCACTGGCCACCAAAGCCGCATATTCACCCAAAGAGTGGCCGGCCAAGGCTTGTGGAGAAACGCCGGTTTCCTTCATCCAAACCCTATAAAGCGCCACATCAGCGGCCAACATGACCGGTTGTGTGTTGGTGGTAAGGGCCAAAGTTTCTTTGGGCCCATCTTGGATGAGAGCGCCCAAGTCGAACCCCAAAGCCTCGTTGGCTTCGCTCAGGGTTTGCACAACTTCGGGGTGCGTGGACCAGGCATCCAACATGCCCACAGACTGAGAGCCTTGGCCTGGAAAAACAAATGCGATGGACTGATGATTCGACAAAACAATGCTCCTAATATTTAACCAGGACCGAACCCCAAGTGAAACCGCCACCGACGCCTTCAAGAAGGAGGTTTTGTCCAGGCTTGATGTGACCTTGCCTGACACCCCAATCCAGGGCCAAAGGAATCGAGGCCGCAGAGGTGTTGCCATGGTGCTGAAGTGTCAAAATCACTTTGTCCATGGAGAGTTTTAATTTCTTTGCTGTGGAGGAAATGATGCGCACATTGGCTTGGTGAGGAACCAGCCAATCGATCTCTGTGTCACTCATGTGCGCCTTCTCCAGCACCGCTTTGGCAGTGTCTTCGAGCAACCCGACGGCCAATTTGAACACCGCTTGGCCATCCATCTTCAAGAGCGGGTCGCCCATGACCTCACCCCCGCTCACGTGTCCAGGGACACACAAAATGCCTACATTTTTACCATCAGCGTGGATATCGGTTGCGAGAATACCGGGCTCTTGACTGGCCTCGAGCACCACCGCTCCTGCACCGTCCCCAAAGAGCACGCAAGTTGTTCGATCGTTGAAGTCCAAGATCCTTGAAAAAACCTCAGCCCCCACCACCAACACTTTGCTGGCGGAGCCCGCGCGAATCATGGCATCGGCCACACTCAATGCGTAGATGAAACCCGTGCACACCGCTTGCACATCAAAGGCGGGAAAGCCTTTGGGGCTTGTGTCACCGTGCTCTGCTGCATCCCACTCTGAGAGCTTTTGCTGCAAGATGCAAGCCGTGGAGGGAAACACCATATCAGGGGTTGATGTGGCAACGATGATGAGATCAATGTCTTTTGCGCGCAACTTTGCAGCTTGCAAAGCATGAATACAAGCGTTGAGCGCCAAATCACTGGATTTGACACTTGAGTCTTGAACAAAATGTCGCGCCTCAATGCCCGTTCTCTCGATGATCCACTCGCTAGAGGTCTCAATGGAGCTGCGCGCCAAGCGTTCCACCAAATCTTGATTGGTCACGCGCTGAGGAGGTAGGAAGCTACCGGTGCCTGTAATTTTTGAAAATCTTTGCATTAAAACAATCAAAGCAACGCGTCGGATTTGACCTCTTCGAGCAAGAGATTTTGCGCATGCGCAATTCGCGTTCGAACTTTTTCTAAGAGTTGATTCTGAGCAGCATCATACGCTCTGTTCAGAGCGGTCTCAAAGGCCAAGGCATCCGCTGCTCCATGGCTTTTGAAAACCAAGCCTTGAAGGCCCAACAACGCTGCCCCATTGTGTCTGCGATGATCCACACGGCGCTTAAAGCGCGAGAGCACCGGATAACTCACCAAGGCTGCAAACCGCGTGAAGATGCTTTGCGCAAAACCTTCTCTGAGCAAACTGCCCACCATCCAAGCCAAACCTTCGCTGGCCTTCAAGGCCACGTTGCCCACAAAGCCATCACACACCACAATGTCGGTGGTGCCTTTGAAGATGTCATTGCCCTCGACGTTGCCATAGAAGTTCAAATCTCCAGCCAAACTGGCTGCGCGCAGCAACTCAGAAGTCTTTTTGATGACCTCATTGCCTTTGATGACCTCTTCGCCAACGTTCAAAAGACCCACAGTGGGCTGGGCCTTGTTTTGAAGCACGGACACCAAGGCCGAGCCCATCACCGCAAATTGAAGCAAGTGAGCAGGGGTGCAATCCACATTGGCCCCAAGATCAAGCATGGTGGTAGCACCTCCAGTGACATTGGGCATTTGACCCGCAATCGCAGGGCGATCAATGCCTTCTAAGGTTTTGAGGACGTAGCGTGCAATGGCCATCAAAGCGCCAGTGTTTCCAGCAGAAACCGCAACATGTGCTTTGCCATTTTTAACTTGCTCAATGCACACGCGCATCGAGGAATCTTTTTTGCGCCTGAGTGCTGTCTCAACGGAGTCATCCATCTCGACCATTTCGGAGCATTCGATCAAAGTGGCCCGGTCATGGTGCCAAGTTTTGAGCACACCGGGCAAACCCACCAAGAGCAATTGGGCATCTGGGTGGTGATGGAGGAATTTTTGGCAGGCCTCTAATCGGACTTTGGGCCCATGGTCTCCCCCCATCAAATCGACGCACACTGTGGTCATAAGGGCCTGGCGTAATGTTGGGTGGGATTTGGGCTAAACGAGGTCGTCAAGCTCATCATGAAAGCACAAGGCCCTGTTTGCTCAGAACATTCCAAGCATAGGGCCTCAAGCATCAATTCAAAGAATTAAGCTTCTGATTTGGTTTTGATCACTTTGCGACCACGGTAAAAGCCTGTGGGGCTCACGTGATGTCTCAAGTGTGTTTCACCCGTGGTGGGCTCAACAGCAATGCCAGGCACATTCAATGCGTTGTGTGAACGGTGCATGCCGCGCTTGGAGGGAGATTTTTTATTTTGCTGGACGGCCATGTCAGGCTCCTAGACTAGAAAAGGGTTAAACGGTTGAACGCGAAATGCTTGGAAGCACTCTAGCGTACTGAACCAATGATTATAGCTCAAAGCGCTAAACTTGGCCTCTTTTTGTTTTGAGCTGAGCCAAAACCGCGAAAGGATTGGGTTTTTCTGAGCTCGCATCCGATTCAATGGACGACCCAGAGTGTTGCGCCAATGAAACAGGGCAGGTTTCATGCATGGCCACCAAGGGCATGGCCATGATGAGTTCATCCTCAATCAACTCCATGGCATCAAAGGCTTGGCTCAAAACCAGCACATCGTCTTCGAGCTCATCGTCCAACGCCAAGGCCGCCGCCTCATCCAATGCGAACCTGAATTGGCGCTGAGCATCCAAGTTGCAAACCACCGCAGACAAGCAGCGCTGGCAGGTGAGCTCAATGCTCGTTTGCGCTTGCAATGTGAGCCCCAGTTTGGCCACCAAGGTTTGAGGCACTGCCAATCGAGTCGCGCGTGGCTCTGAGACCAATTTGGTCACCTCCAAGGCTTGCATGTCGGGCTCTCCCAACAAAGACCACTTCACCCGAGGCGAATGCGCCATGGCTTGCGCGCTTTGGGTTTGCTCCAAAGACAAACGCGGCAAGTCATGCAACTCAAACTCGCCCTCCAGTTGGATGGCGTCTTGTGCAAACTGAATCAAATTCAATCGTCGGGGAGGAAATTCAGTACTCAAAAGATTCAATCGATGAAGCCAGGGGCGTGGGTTGAAAGGGAGCCTCTACGAAGCCCTTTGCACTTGAGGGCGCTTAGGTTCAAAGACCAAGCACAAACTCAAAAGGTTCGACACGCTATCATAGGCCCTTGCAACCAAGCCCTCTGTCGTGCCTTGTCAATTCAACGCTGTAGTCTAGCACTGCACCCTTGGTGAGACATGACATTGAGCTCTTGTGCACCCACGCCTTCTCTCACGCCCAGTCCATGACAAACCCCTCCATTGCCCCCAACCCCCAGCGCACTTTGATTCTCGCCTCCACCTCTCGCTACAGGCGTGAGTTGATGGAGCGTTTGCAGTGGCCCTTCGAGGTCCAATCCCCTCACGTTGACGAAACCCCAAAGCCCAATGAAACGCCGCTGGATTTGGCCCTTCGACTGGCTCAAGCCAAGGCACTCGCTGTGAGCCGCATGCACCCAAGCGCCTTGGTGATCGGCTCAGACCAAGTGGCGGACCTCTTGGGTGAGCCTTTGGGCAAACCTTTAAGCCACGAAGTGGCCACTCGAGAGTTAGAGCGCATGAGCGGGCAACAAGTGCTCTTTCACACAGCGGTTTGTGTGAGTTGCTTGGAATCAGGGTTTTTAGAGGTGCAAAGCAGCTTGGTTCAAGTGCAGTTTCGCCAGTTGAATCCTGCAGAGATCGAGTCCTATTTGCTCAAAGACCAGCCCTACGACTGTGCGGGCTCCTCTAAGAGCGAATCGCTTGGGATCGCTTTGGTCGATGCCATCCAAAGCGATGACCCAACGGCGCTCATTGGATTGCCTTTGATCAAAACGCTGGCTCTTTTGAGAAAGGCAGGCCTGAACGTTTTGGATCGCACTTGAATGTGCGTCTTGATAGCGCCATTGCGCCACACCCCTTCAATGGGAATTTATTTTTTTAAACGACTGCAGGACAAGAACACATGAACAAAGGGACTTTGTATTTGGTGCCCACACCCTTGGATTTTGGCACCACCTCAGAGGTGGCGCTGAGCGCATGGCTACCCGATGAGACCATTCTTCAAGCCTCACAGATCACCCATTGGATTTGCGAGAACGCCAAATCCACACGGGCTTTTTTAAAGCGAGTGGGACAAGTGCATCCTTTGATCAAGCCCATTCAAGAGCACATCATGGTTGAACTCTCTCACGGCGTGCACAAAAAGGGCGACCACCAAGGCCACAACGAAAGCCGTGAACTCCTCTTGGCAGCACTCCAAGGTCACCCCATGGGGCTTGTGAGCGAAGCGGGCATGCCAGCCATTGCCGACCCAGGGTCCTCGGTGGTGAGGGCCGCACATCATTTGGGCCTTAAAGTGAGCCCGTTGGTGGGCCCCATCTCCCTCATGCTGGCCTTGGCTGGCAGCGGCATGAACGGACAAAACTTCAGTTTTGTGGGCTATTTGCCCCAAGCCCAAGAAGCAAAAATTGAACGCATCAAATATTTGGACCAGTGGATCAAGAAATCTGGACAAACCCAAATCTTCATCGAAACGCCCTATCGCAATGCAAACTTGATGATGTCACTCATGAGTGTGCTTCACCCACAAACACGCTTGTGTGTCGCAAGCGGCTTGGGGCTGCCCTCACAGTGGATCGAGAGCCACTTGGTTCAAACTTGGAAGGACAAAGGCCTTCAAGCACCGAGCAACGAGCCCTGTATCTTTTTGCTTGGGAACTGAGAACCATCCGCACAAAAAAAAGGGACCCAGTTCATTCACTGAGGCCCCTTTTTAGTTTGAGCTCAAAAGACTCAAGACAAGTGCATGCCTTTGGTGAGACTTTGAACCACTGCGCCACCCAAAGCTGCTCCAAATCGCTTGGCAATGCGCTCTGCGACATTGTCTTTGCGGGTGTAGTCCACCACGTCTTCGGCTTTGACCACTTCACGGGCCACGTAATCTAGGCTACCCAAGTGATCGGCCAATCCCAATTTGATGGCCTCCTCTCCGGTCCAAAACAAGCCCGAAAACATCTCTGGGGTTTCCTTGAGCCTTTTGCCACGTCCCTCTCGCACCACTTGGATGAACTGCTGATGAATTTGCTCGAGCATGGTGAGCGCAAATTCTTTTTGTGTTTTGGACATTGGACTAAAGGGATCCAAGAATCCTTTGTTCTCGCCCGCGGTCAAGAGCCGTCTCTCCACACCGACCTTGTCCATGATGGAGGTGAATCCAAAACCATCCATCAACACACCAATGCTGCCCACGATGCTTGCTTTGTCAACGTAGATTTGATCGGCTGAGACGGCGATGTAGTAGGCTGCCGAAGCGCTCATCTCTTCCACCACCGCGTAGACAGGCTTTTTGTGCAAAGCCTTTAAACGACGGACCTCATCGTTGATGAGACCGGCTTGAACGGGAGAGCCTCCCGGGGAATTGATGAGGAGCACCACCGCTTTGGCGCTGTCCTCTTCAAACGCGGCTCGCAATGCCTCCATGACCGAGTCCGCACTGGCCTCGGTATCTGCAGAGATCTCACCCCTGATCTCAACCACCGCAGTGTGGGGCTGATTGCTTGGAGAGGACACGCCTTCTTTGTAAAAACTCACCACCAAGGTGGCCACGATCAAAAAGAGCCAAGCAAAGCGAAAGAAATTCTTCCACCAGCGCTCCTTTTGTTGTTCATTGAGGGTGGCAAAGGCGAGCTTTTCCAAGGTCTCTCGCTCCCAGCCTGAACCCACATTGGGGGCGACAGGTGCATTGGACGCGTCAACACTTGTGGCAGCAGCACCGGGGTGTTCAGCATCTGTGGGCTCGTGGGATGAGGGCTGATCGTTCATGGGCTAGGGGCTCTCATGTAAAAAATAACAACAAATATGGGGATGGCTTCAATTGAGCTCATCAGGTTTTTTAAGATTGTACTGAGTAAGCCAATAAACGGCCTCATCTTTTTCAATCACTTCAATTTTAATGAGCCCACCCCTACAAGGCCCGCCCACACACTCTCCGCTTTCGGGGGAATAGGTCGCGCCATGGGTGGCACACAAGAGCCACTGCCCCTCGGCATCAAAGAAATGATTTTCTCTGTAGTCCATCTCCATGGCAATGTGCGAGCAGCGATTGAGGTAGGCTTGAACCTCACCCTTGAAGCGAACGGCAAACGCTCGGCAAGTTTGTCCTGCATAAACCACATCAAATCCTTGCGCCAAACCGCCGTTTTGAAGGGCCTCAGAGGGACAAAGGTAAACGCCTCCCTCGGGCTCAAGGGGCTCATCGCCTGGATAAATCAACTTGTCCATTTGACCTCTTGCCTCTTCATGCCCTAGGCGTGCTGCTTGAACCAGGAGGTCAACTCAGCGGTGCTGTGCGCCAAAAACAAGGGCTCATGATCTTTGAACTCATGCACCCCATGCGCCCCAAAGCTCACCGCAACGCTGGCGCAACCCGCTCGTTTGGCCATCTCCAAATCGTGGCTGGTGTCACCCACCATCAAAGTTTTATCTGCACTGACACCCAAAGATTGCATGAGCTCGTGCAGCATTCTGGGGTCGGGCTTGCCAGCCGTTTCATCCGAGGTCCTCGAATCATCAAAAAGGCCTTTGAGCGTGGTGTCCTCCAGCACTGCATTGAGCCCGGAGCGGCTCTTGCCCGTTGCAATGGCGATGAGGTATTGATTCTCTTTTAACCACTCCAGCATTGGTAGTGTGCCCTCAAACAACGACAGCCGAGCCTTTCTCTCTTGGTAATGCAGCCGGTAGCGCTCGGCCAGTGCATCGTACTTGTGCTCGGGCACATCGGGTGCGGCGTGGGCCAAAGCCCTCAAGAGCGGCATGCCAATGACGTAGGAAGCATCCGCTTTGCTTGGGGTTTTGCCTCCCACATCGCTCACCGCGCGCTGGATGCACTCGGTGATGAGCGCAGTGGAGTCAAACAAAGTGCCGTCCCAGTCAAAGGCGATCAAATCAAAACGCCGCCGCGCTCCAGTGAGGCTTGAAGACATAGAATTTTTCTTTGAAGTTTGAGCCCCAAGCACCACCACTGAGCGGGGCTTGGATCACATCGTGTTGCTGAACTGGCTCTATTTTAAATGGGTTGCTTTTGGGCCATGTCCACAAAAGCTTGGAGCTCATCGGACAAAGGACACTCCAATTGCACGAGCTTGTTGGTCGTGGGGTGCATGAATTTGAGCCTCCAAGCATGCAAGAACATCCTCTTCAAGCCCAATTTTTGCAACTCTTTGTTTTGATCGTAATCGCCGTACTTCTCGTCTCCAGCAATTGGGTAACCCAAGGAAGAGAGGTGAACCCTGATTTGATGGGTTCGCCCCGTCTTGATGGTCACCTCCAAGAGTGAGTAGTTGCCGATCAACTTGGCCACCTTCACCAAGGTAATGGCCCTCATGGCGCCTGGGTCATTGAGTCCAACCACACGCACCCGTCGCTCGCCTTCTTGGGAGCCATTGGCGAGCAAAAACCTCTGCAAGGGCAGATCGATGACTTTGCGATTGGAGGGCCATTGACCCAAAACCAAAGCCAGGTAAGTTTTACCGGTCTCGCGGTCTCTGAACTGATCTTGCAAATGCTTCAACGCGCTTCTTTTTTTGGCGACCAACAAAATGCCAGAGGTTTCCCGGTCGATTCTGTGCACCAACTCCAAAGACTTCAAAGCTGGGCGAGATTGGCGCAACTGCTCGATCACGCCAAAACTCACGCCTGAGCCTCCATGGACGGCCACGCCAGAGGGTTTGTTGATGGCCATCATGGCGTCGTCCTCCATCAAAATGGGGAACTCTTTGGCTGGAATGAGTCCAGTTTGTTGGGCAATTTCTTTTTGCAAGGCATTCTCAGAGGTGCGAATCGGGGGAATTCGAATGTGGTCCCCAAGCTCGACCCGGGTTTGAGCGCTTGCACGTCCTTTGTTCACACGCACCTCACCCGAGCGGATGATGCGGTAGACGTGGGTCTTGGGCACCCCTTTGAGGTGGCGGAGCAAAAAATTATCCAGGCGCTGCCCCACCGACTCGGGGTCGACTTCGATAAGTTTGGCGCTTGGTGTGCGATCAGGCTCTGAGGGACGTATAATGTGATTCACCAGTTTGTGCGTTCTAGAAATTGATTTGATGCTTCAATTAGATCACGTTCGGCGCCCAACTGCGAGGTCGATGCCCCGAGAGGCCCCGTTGTATAGACTCCAACTCCAAAGAAGTTGAGGTGGTACACGCCCCAATCGGTCGAGCCGATGCCCATAGAACACAGATACGGAATTACTTGAGTTTGATTGACCAATCCCGGTTGACCCAATCAAACGGATCTTAGCGAGAGAAAGAAATTTAAGATGTTTTTGGCCTTGTTGATGCTGTCCCTGATCTGCTTTGGTGTGATACCACAAGCAGCACCACGGCTTGCTCGCGAGCGCTTGGAAACTTTTCTCACTTGGAGCGTGCGCGTCTTACGAGCGCCCACACGCCCTTGGCAACTCGCTCCTGTCCACGCGCCCAACACTAGCCCGCGACTTTAAAGGTCTCGTGCGCTCTAGTCTCAGCGGCAATTCCCCTCGTTCTTGGCATTGACTTTTGGCATCGTTGGTCCGTCATGGGCCTGTGATGATTCAATGCAATAAAAAGGACCGCATCATGAAACGGATGCTTATCAATGCCACCCAGTCAGAGGAAAGAAGACTGGCCATCGTGGACGGACAAAAACTACTTGACTACGAAATCGAAATCGAAGGTCGAGAGCAGCGCAAAGGCAACATTTACAAAGCCGTGGTCACCCGCGTCGAGCCCTCTCTAGAGGCTTGCTTTGTGGATTACGGTGAGGAGCGTCACGGCTTCTTGCCCTTTAAAGAAATCTCCAAGCAGTATTTCAGCTCCAACATCTCCCCCAGCCAAGCGCGCATACAAGATGTGATCAAAGAAGGTCAAGAGCTCTTGGTCCAGGTTGAAAAAGAGGAGCGCGGCAACAAAGGTGCAGCGCTCACGACTTTTGTCTCTTTGGCTGGACGCTATGTTGTGCTCATGCCCAACAATCCAAGAGGAGGCGGTGTGTCTCGCAGGATCGAGGGCGATGACCGCGCCGAGCTCAAAGAGGCCATGGACCAATTGGAATACCCCCAAGGCATGTCCATCATTGCCAGAACCGCTGGCATTGGGCGCACAGCGCCTGAGCTTCAGTGGGATTTGAACTATTTGCTCAAATTGTGGACCGCCATTGACGGCGCAGCCAAATCGGGCAAAGGCGCCTTTTTGATCTACCAAGAATCAAGCTTGGTGATCCGCGCCATTCGCGATTACTTCAACTCTGACATCGGCGACATTTTGATCGACACCGATGATATTTTCGACCAAGCCCACCAGTTCATGTCTCACGTCATGCCTGAGCATGCGAGCAAGGTCAAGCGCTACAGAGACGATGCACCACTGTTTAGCCGCTTCCAAATCGAGCATCAAATTGAGTCCGCTTATGCAAGGACCGTCAATTTGCCAAGTGGTGGCGCCATCGTGATCGATCACACCGAGGCCTTGGTCTCTGTGGACGTGAACTCAGCGCGTGCCATTCGTGGTGGAGACATTGAGGAGACCGCAACTCGCACCAACTTGGAGGCCGCTGAGGAGGTGGCTCGCCAAATGCGTTTGCGTGACTTGGGCGGCTTGATCGTGATCGACTTCATTGACATGGAGGAGTCTAGAAACCGCCGCGAAGTTGAGAACCGCCTGCGTGACTCTTTGCGCCAAGACCGCGCTCGAGTGCAGTTTGGCACCATCAGCAAATTCGGCCTCATGGAGATGAGCCGCCAACGTCTACGCCCCGCTTTGTCTGAGGGCGCCTCCATTCCTTGCCCAAGGTGTGGTGGCTCAGGCCACGTGCGTGACACCGAGAGCTCTGCGCTTCAGATTTTGCGAATCATTCAAGAAGAATCCATGAAGGACAACACAGCCGCCGTGCACGCTCAAGTGCCTGTGGAAGTGGCCTCCTTTTTGTTGAATGAAAAACGCACCGAAATTGCGAAAATCGAGCTCAAGCAACGCATCAGCGTTCTTTTGGTGCCCAACAAAGCCCTGGAGACGCCCAACTACAAGCTCGATCGCCTCAAGCATGACGATCCTCGCTTGGAGAACATGGAGGTGAGCTACAAGATGGTGGATGAGGTGGAGGATGTGACCGCTGTGACACGTCGTTCACAAGAGCCCACCAATCGCCAAACCCCAGTCATCAAAGGTGTATTGCCTGATGCTCCTGCACCTTTGGCCGAAGCCAAGCCCAAAGCGCCAACCCCAGCAGCTGCAACGCCTGCAAAAGAAACGCCAGCCAGTCCTGGTTTCGTGGGATGGCTCAAGTCCTTGTTTGGCTCCAAAAAGCCTGCACCCGTTGAAGTCGCCCCTGCACCAGCTGCTCCCGCAGGCAAGAAAGACGAAAAGCGTGAGCCAAGAGATGGCCAACGCGGTCAACGCGGCCGAGGCGCAAGAAGAAACGACCGCTCTGATCGCCCAAGCAAAGGTGAGCCAAGAGGTGAGAGCCGCCAAGACGGCAAGGACTCATCGATGGATGACAGAAGCAAAGAGCGCTCCGATAACCGTCAAGACGCACGCTCTGAGTCTGAGCCACGCAACCCAAGAGGAGGCGATCGCCCCTCTCGCTCCAATCGCAATGAGTCTGGTGACAGACGCCATCAAGAATCGACTCCAGAAGGTCAAACCCCATCCAGCGCTGAAGGGGACAGACAAGCTGAAGCCAATACCACGTCTGAGCGTCCACGCCGCGAGCGTCAAGAGCGCAACCCCGATGGTGCACGTCGTGAACGAGGATCAAGACGCGGAGAACGCGGTCCTCGCACAGATGAGTCCGCCTCCAATGCGGCTGAGCAAGACACCCAAAGACAAGAGCAAGCTCAAGAAACTCACCCCGATCAAGGTGCTGCCAATCCAGCACCTGAGACCAGAGAGAAGCGCTCGCGAGACCGCTATGGACGCGATCGCCGCGAGAGAAACAGCCCTAACAGTGATTCAACGCCTCAAGCTGGCTCAAGCGCTGAAGCTCCAAGCGATCAAGCAGCACACACCGGCGGGTTTGAGAGAGCTGAGAGTCAAAGTTATTTTGAAACCAGGAAGCCTCAGCCCCAAGCTGGTGATCACGCGCAAGCCACAAGCCGCGAGCTAACCACCAATGCAAATGCACAAGATCACAGAAACGCTGCTCGCGTGGATCAACATGCACCTGCTGCTAGCGCAACTGCTCATGCAAGCGAGAGCTCATCCGCCTCTGACTCCATGCCCAAAGTCGGCCATTACGATTTGCCCGTTCAAGATTTGATGGCCATGACGGTGTCCTCCAATTTGCAATGGATTCAATCCGATGCTCAAAAGGTGGCCCTTGCTCAGCAAGCCATCAAAGACACACCCAAGCCCGTGCGCGTGCCTCGCGAGAGACCCCCCGCAGTGATCTTGGATGCAGGTCCATTGGTGCTGGTTGAGACCAAAAAAGATTTGACCCAACTCAAATTCCCATTCAACTAAAGCGCCTTACCTGGCAGGGTCCTCCAAGGGCTCCTGGTGTTCTACCAGGGGCCCTTTTTCTTGGGGGCAAGAAAAAGTGTGGGTGATCTCAAAAAGTAGGGGCGTGGGAATCGTCTCATGCGCCAAAGCGCTTTGGCCCTCGAGCCCAAAGGCTCACATTCAAGGTGTGAACCAAGTTGAGAGGATCTCTCAGCAAAGTGAATTGAGAACCCTAAAGCTCGGTCATGAACCAGGGATCATTGCGACAAAAGGGCTGCTTTGCGCCAATACTCACTTGCTTTTTGCATCTCCGAGCGCTGCTCGCACAACTTGGCCAAGGTGCACCAGGCGCGCGCTTTGAGGGCATTGGACTTCAACCTCGGGCCGCTTCTCTCAAGAAGCTGTTGCGCTTTGCCCCACAAACTGTGATGCAAACAAATTTGACCGCACAAGTATTGCAACTCAGCCACTTGTTGATGGGCATTGAAAGCTTGGTCCACCCAAGTGAGCCATGAGAGGTCTGGGTGCAAAGCAAACAGTGCGTTTTCAATCAAACTCACCAAAGACTGGGCTTCCTCTTGTGTCAAGGATGTGGGTTTCAAAGCGTATTGCTTCCAAACCGGAGTGACCCATTCAAGCGCCATTTGGGCCTCACCGCCTAAATCCAGCAACCTTTGGCTGGCTCGAACGCACAACTCCACCGTCATTCGCTCTTGCCGCTCAAAAGCACTCCAAAGTGAGCGCAAATGCTGCGCATCTTGACTCTCATTCAAGCACGCCAAAATCAAACTGCGCATCAAACTTTGAGAGACCGCGGCTGAGAACGCGCCGTGCTTGGAGAGCAGCCTGGCCGTATCGAGCGCGCGCACGTTGTCCCCCATGAGGCGCTGTGCTTTCAAGCGCAGCCTGAGCGCCAAGGTGCGCCTGGCCACCCCAGGACCAATTTGATTGAGCCACTCCAGGGCTGCTTGTGGATCGTGATCGGCCAAAGACCACCGAGTGGCCATCAATTGACTGGCCTCTTGGAGGACCATTTGCCCTTGGCTTTTGAGTTGTGCACCACTCAAAGTGGCACTTCTCAAATGTCTCTCGCGCGCCGCTTGATCCCTCAAGGCGTGCGCCGATTCTGCAGCAATCAAATGCAACAATGAACCAATGTGATGAAGTTCAGATGCCTCTAGCCCCTCGCCCATGTGAGTGGTGGTCATGGTGCGCAAGATGGCAAGCGCCTTGGAGGCCGCCTTTTGAGATCGCAAAAAACGACCGGCCAGCAACAAAGACAAAGACTCAACCACGCCACGCTGCAAAGCGCGCTCTCTTTGCTGGGCTCTCCACCGCTTGGCCAAAGAGGGCATCTCAATCAAGACACCAAAGGCGCGAAAAATCGCATAAATCAAGACAACACTACCGACCCACAAAAGAAGGGCCAAATTCAAAGACACATCGACCCGGTAGGGCGGAAAAAACAAAGTCACCAAACCTTGTTGCGTGCCCATGAAAAGGGAGCTCGCCACAGCAACAGCAAAGAGCGCCAAAAAC
>CAIPII010000190.1 GCA_903865035.1 uncultured Burkholderiales bacterium
ATGTGATAAAGAAATTTCACATTTGTGAATGACTTGCTACCTATTTTTGACCGATTTTTTTGGTTTTTGAGTGGTCAATTGATTTCACCAGTGCATTTAAAAAAAATTAAACGGAGTATTCATGGATTACACCAACATGTCAGGTCACTACGATGTCATCATGACCTCTGGTTACTATGACTACAAGGGTATTGTTGACAGTTTGGTCAAGCACAAACCATTTGATAGCGTCTTGGAAATTGGTTGTGGTACAGGTTTGATTTTAGAAGAACTGGCAAAAAGAGATGCTCAGATCAAAATCACAGGCGTGGATTTGACACGAGCGATGTTGGACATCGCCCAAAAACGCCTTGGAAAATTTCCATCCATTGAGTTGTCGGAGCAAAACGTCGTTCATTTCGACCTTCAAAAGCAATTTGATTTGGCTTTTTCATATGGTGGCGTTTGGTATTTTGTGATCGATGGTGACAACGAGCCTTTCATGGTGAGTCACATTCCTGAGGACGCCCCAAACGAAGAAGGTCTTCACCAACTCTCAAAACATGTTCAAAGTGGAGGGCAGCTACTACTTGGCATTCAAGGGCCTCATCATGATTACGAACGCCCCATCTCCAATGGAATGATTTATTCACAAAAGATCCTCCCTCGCGAAAGAGGTTTTATCAAGCACTACTATTTGAACGACGGCCCAAACAAGGTGATGGAACAAACCGTGACGTACCGGACATACAGCTTTGAAGAAAGTCTTAAAATGCTCTCTGACAATGGTTTTGAATATGCTCCAAATTCGGACACTGGTAAGAAATTTTTGAGTTTCAAAAAACGATAATTCCATTTCAATGAGCATTTTGCATAGCCCCCGGCCCAATAGGTTTCAGGGGCTTTTTCATTTGTAAAATGAATTCAATCAAACCAATTTCTTTTTATTTCTACATTCATTTTTCAGATTGAGTCTTTCATGAGTCATCCCACGCAAATCGCATTCATTGGTGTAGGCAACATGGGCAACCCCATGGCTGCCAATTTGATCAAGGCGGGGCATCACGTCACTGTCATGGATCGCTCCATTGAGAAAACCCAAAATTTAGCCGCATTAGGGGCAAAGGTTGCCCAATCAATCCAAGAGGCGGTGCAAGGTGCAGATGTGATATTTGCTTCCCTGCCTGGTCCTGTGCAGGTCAGAGAGGTGATGCTTGGCTCCACTGGCCCAGGGTTGATCGATTGTGTGAAAGCGGGTTCAGTGGTGATTGACACCTCAACGTCTGCGCCCGACTTGGTCAAACAAATCGTGGCCAAGGCCAAAGCCATGGGCGTGGACTTCTTAGAGGCGCCAGTCACCAATGCAGTGGACTTTGCGGCCTTGGGCCGCTTGTCAATCTTTGTGGGGGGTGATGAAGCCGCTTATCAGCGTTGCTTACCACTGTTCAATGTCATCGGAGAGAAGATTTTTTACGTGGGCCAACCTGGAAATGGGGCCACAGTCAAATTGCTCACCAATCTGCTTTGGTTTGTGAGTGCTGCCACCATTGGCGAGGGCTTGATGTTGGGCGCCAAGGCTGGTGTGCCTTTGCACACGGTTTGGGAGGCGATCAAGTCCAGTGCTGGAAACTCATGGGTGGCTGAACATGATGTGCCTTCCATTTTTGCAGGTCACTATGACCCCAGTTTCTCTTTGGCTCTCTGTGTGAAAGATTTGACGCTCATCAATGACATCGCCAAGTCGCAGGGCTACTCTTTGAAAATGGGTGAAATGGCCAAGTCACTTTTTCAAGAAGCTGTGGACAAATATGGCGAGCAAGCTGCAGAGCTGCATGTGGTCAAGTTGCTCGAGGAGCGTGTTGGGTTTATGTTGCGCCCGCCCATGGGAGAGAGCGTCCAAGCTACGGTTGAAGCAAAACCCCTTGAGGCTTCATCTCATCCCAAGGTAAGGGGCAACACAAGCGCACCAATCCTGCGTCAGCCCTCCATCATGTCGCAAGCCCATCAACACATGCCACAAGGGGTGGCTGAAAACTATCGTTACTGGGGAGACGACAAGACCTTGTTCATCGATAGCGCAGAGGGTTGTTGTTTGACAGACTGTGATGGGCGCACCTTCGTAGACTTTAGGCTTGGATATGGGCCCATCATTTTGGGGTACCGAGACAAAAGGGTTGATCAAGCGGTGGTCGACCAAATTCAAAAGCGAGGAACACTCTCAGGTTTTGCAACCGAACTCGATACCGAGGTCGTTGAGCAAATCAAGGGACTTTGCCCTCAAATCGAAAAAGTGAGGTTTGCCAATTCTGGAACCGAGGCCGTGATGGGGGCGGTTCGAACGGCTCGTGGATTTACCAAGCGCGAACGCATCGTGATCGTAGAGGGCGGATTTCATGGGCTCTACGACGAGATGATGTGGAAGTCAGACATCGAACATTGGAACTTGGGGGATGTGAATGCACCCAATGTGATTCCATTTGGTGCAGGCATTCCGCCCAAAACCCGTGACTTGGTTGACATCATTGGATTGAACGACGAGGCGGCTTTGGAGCAGGTCTTCAAAACAAGGGGAGATACCTTGGCTTGTGTGGTGCTTGAGCCCATCATTGGTAACGCCGGTTCCATTGCTGCAACGCCCAAGTGGTTGGCGCGTTTGCGCGAGTTGTGCAATCAAAACGGCTCCTTGCTCATCATCGATGAGGTCAAATCAGGCTTTCGAGTGGCCAAAGGTGGCGCTCAATCTTTGTATGGCATCCATGCAGATCTCACGACCTTCGCCAAAGCCATGGGAAATGGCTATCCAGTGGCCGCCTTTGGTGGACGCGCCGATGTGATGAACGTTGTGGGCTCTCATGCGGGTGGCGTGGTGCATGGCGGTACTTACACTGCCAATTTGGTGGCTCTGAGTGCAGCTCACGCGACACTTGGAATTTTGGCCAACACCGATGCGCTCAAAACCTGTGATCAAGTCGGTCAAAACATACAAGGAGTTTTGGGCCGAGTCTTTACCCAAGCGGGTATTGAACACGCCTTTGCGGGACCTGGTGCAATGTTTGGGGTTCATTTCACGCCCCACGTCCCCACCACTTATCGTGACTGGAAAAAAACCAACAGCGAGTTGTATCGACGCTTTGCTTGGCAACTCATTGAGCATGGTTTGATGTTGGAGCCTGACTCCAGAGAGCCTTGGTTCATCTGCGAAGCCCATCAGCACGTGGATTTGGGCTGGCTTGAGGATGTTGCAACTCGCTCCATTCAAGTGGCTTTGAACACCACTTCATAAACTTCTGTGCTGCACTCCAAGGTTTGGGGTTTCGTTCTCAGTTGAGCCAAGCTCTGAGCGTTGAGAGTGAGTAAGCTCCGCGGCCCATGAGCTCTCGCAGTCCGAGTTGTGTGTGCGCGAGTGCCTCTGCATCTGGGATGAAGTCCATCACCGTTGTGTCCTTTAAATAGACTTTGAAGTCAACCGGGTAGGCGATCACATCAATTCCAGCCTTTTGAAACAGTGCGACAGCCCTTGGCATGTGAAAGGCCGAGGTGATGAGCAAGGTGGTGGGAGGCGTTGAACTTTTGAAGTTGTTCACGATCAAAGTTTTGACGGCCAGCGCTTCTTGGGCGGTGTCGTTGACATCAGGGGTGATCAAAATTTGAGATGGGGGTACACCCATTTGTTGAGCTTGTTGAGCCAAGTAGTGACCCTCTGATGGACTTTGCGGCCACCAGGGGATCACTCCACCTGTGAAAACCATCTTCACAGGGTGTGAGGCACTTTGCACTTTGTACACATTGATGCTGGAGAGGAAGCGATCGGGGTCACTCCACTCGACTTCAGCTGCGGGTTGTGCCCCTTTTAAGGCTGTCGTTGGAACCGCGTGCAGCATGCCACTGAGCACCACGATGAAATCGGCGTTGGGTAGCTCTGAGGCTGGGGTTTTGGTGGCCCCTTGCTCCACCCATCGCATCAATGCATCGGAGGTGTAAGGAATGCTAGAGAGCCACAAAATGATCAGTGCGAGCACCAGGGGAGTTTTTCGCTTTGTGATCAAGCTTGCCAGGCAAAGGTAACTCACCCAAGCCAAGGGAAGCAGCAAGAGGGGCAGAATTTTATGAAGATAAATCAATGGAGGTGTTCAGTTCAAAGCTTTTTGTGAAGGTAAGTCATGGGTTGCAGTGGCGCATGCTGTCTCAAAATAGTTTCATGAGCCGTTTGACCTCTGATTCGGGTGCGGGGGATGCCGTGATGGCGCGCACCACAGCAACGGAGCCGACACCTGAGGCCAAGACCATGGGCATGGTGTGATCGTCAACTCCGCCAATGCCCACCAAAGAGTAGCTTTGCATGAGTTGGGCGTACTGGCGCAGTCTGCCCAAACCTTGGGGCAAGGTTTTCATTTGTTTCAAAGTGGTTGGAAACACAGCGCCCAGTGCCATGTAGCTGGGTCTGAAACGATGCGCGGTCATCATCTCGCTGTATCCATGTGTGCTGAGCCCAAGATGCAAACCTGCGTGTTTGATTTGCTCCATACCGTGAGCCTCCAACGCTTGTAGATCCTCTTGGCCCAGGTGCACGCCATGCGCTCCAGCGTCGATGGCCAATTGCCAATGGTCGTTGATGAAGAGTTGGGTTGCAGTGCCTTCAACAGCCTTGACCGAGGCCTTGATTTCTTGTTCAATGGCTTTCGTGTCATCAGATTTGAAGCGAAGCTGCACAGTTGGCACCCCAGTTTGAGCCATTCGTTCAATCCATTGTGCGTTGGGTAGCACGGCGTAGAGCCCTAAGTTGGGGGAAACGAAAGACGGTGTCCAGGTCAGTCCTGGTGAAGGGGTCAATGACTCCCATGCCGATTCAAAGTCAGCAAGGTGAGCGGGCCATTTGAACGCGTCAAACTCACCTTCACGCTCCGATTGAAGCTCCCAAACACGAGCAATGAGTTGAGCATCCAAAGGCTCATAAGCCAAGGCCCTCGCTGAGCGTTCTAAGGTTGCCAGAAGGCTTGAGCGATCTTGCGACTTGAATGCTTGCTTCATCTCCTGCACGAGCAAAAGCTCTGAAGGAGTGAGCGCTGTGCTCAAGGGGTCTGGCAAAGGCCAAATCAGCTCAGCACCCTTTGCGCTCGTCAAGAGCGCTCGGTGTAGCTTGACCAAGACGCTAACCCAAGAATCAACTCCAGGGTTTGAATTGGTGTCCTTGGATCTGATCACGATTGATGCCAAAACGGAGTACCCAGCACTGGGGTGCTTGCTTGCGGAGTATCCTGCGCTTCAATGGCTCCTGCCTCATGGGCCATGCGACCAGCTTTGACCGCCTGATCAAACGCTTTGGCCATCAGAAGAGGATTTTGAGACAAAGCGACAGCGGTGTTGAGCAAGACGCCATCAAAGCCCCATTCCATGACTTGGGCCGCATGTGAGGGCAGTCCCAGTCCTGCATCCACAATCATCGGAACGTCCAAGTGTTCTCTGAGCATGCGAAGGGCGTATGGGTTCATGGGGCCCTTGCCCGTGCCGATGGGAGCTGCCCAAGGCATCACGGCTTGGCATCCAACATCAACCAATTTTCTGCACAAAATCAAGTCTTCGGTGCAATAGGGCAGCACTTTGAAGCCTTTTTGAATCAGGGTTTGGGCTGCCAGGGGCAACTGCAAGGTATCGGGTTGCAAGGTGTAGTCGTCCCCAATCAACTCGAGTTTGATCCAATCGGTCTCAAACACTTCGCGTGCCATCTCTGCGGTTGCAATCACTTCCTCTAGGCTGTGGCAACCTGCCGTGTTGGGGAGCAGTGGTGTGCCGGCGCTTTTGAGCAAATCCCAAAACACATTCGAGGCAGGCGTTTGTTGGGTGGAGGGAAGTTGTCGCCTGAGGGAGACTGTGAGAAAGGCTGGGCGAGTGCTTTCAATGCATTCTTTGAGAATTTGGGGGGAAGGGTATCGAGAGGTGCCCAGCATCATGCGCGAGCCAAAGGACTCTCCGTAAAGGACCATGGATGTGTTGGGCTGCGATGCATCGCAGGGGTGCAATGGTTTGGGGTTGTGGGTGCTCATCAATGATGTGGGGGAGGTGCTTTGGATTGTGGTTGACTGCTCAAAGGTTTGAGGCTCATCCGCCAGTGATGGGAGAGATCAATTCGATCTCGTCTGTGCTCTTGAGAGGTGTTTGGGCGTATTGGGTTTTGGGGATGAAGTTCAAATTCAAAGCCGCTGCAAATGGGGGTTTTGCGCCAAAGAGATCCACCGCGTCTTGCAAGGTGGAGCCTGGGGGCAATTCAAAGGGCAGTTGATTGATGGTGATGCTCAGCATGAGAAGAAGAAGGGATTCATCATAGAAAAAAAGCAAGCCCGCTCAAGACCGAATCACACTCAGTCCCAGCTCCTGGGCCAAATCTGTGCGTTGGTGATCCATCCATTCAAGCGCGCAATCAAGCACAGCGGGCGAGATCAAAAAACCATGTCGATAAAGACCATTGATTTTAATGACCTTTGAGGCGCCAATTTGGATTTGAGGCAAATTGTCGGGCAAGGTTGGCCTGAGTTGAGTGTTGATCTCTAGAACCCTTGCCTCAGCAAATCCAGGATGAACGCTATAAGCGGCAGACATGAGTTCAAGACTTGAGCGCACACTCACCTCAGAGCGGTCCTCACTCTCCACCTCCGTGGCACCAACCACAAAGACTTGGTTCTCTTTAGGGGCGATGTAGATTGGGTATTTGGGGTGAATGAGGCGAACCGGCCGACTCAAATGGACATCGGGTGCGTGCAGTCGCAGCACCTCACCCCTGACCCCTCTGAGTTGAGACCAGTGTGTTTTGGCCCCCATACCGGTGCAGTCGATGATCCAAGGCTCATCCTTGGGTTTTTGATGCAGCCATGCCTCAAGGCTTGAGAGCTCTTGGGCTGAGTGCCAGTGCAGCGTGAGTTGACCGCGGGCCTGGGCTTGTTCAAGCTCGTGCAACATGGCCGTGAGCAGCTCTCGGTTGTCGAGTTGGCCCTCGTGGGGCAAATAAAGTCCTGAGCTGAACTTGGGCACGAGCTCTCTCTCCAATGCCTCAATGCCAACAGAGTCAAGCATTTGTGCGGGCGAGAGGGTTGGCAAGAGGTCATGCGTTTTTTGCATGTGCCCTTGAAACCTTCTGGCCTCTGGTGCATCGGAGCGATGCCAAACGATCACGGTGCCCGCTTGTTGAAAGAAAACGGGTTGATTTAATTTCCCTAGGATTTGGGGCCAGCGCTTCAAGCTGTGTTGGCCCATTTTGACCACATTCAACTCGGTGATGGCTGATTCCGCCAAAGGCGCGAGCATGGCAGCTGCCACCTTGGCTGCGGCTCCTTGGCCGTCGGCTCCCTGGGCTTCATAGAGATCAATCCTGTGACCTCGCTCAATGAGTGCGAGCGCCATCAGTCGGCCCATGAGGCCAGCTCCCAAAATGACTGTTTGTGGTTGGGTCATAAGCCTTCTAGTTTAGTGCAATGCGTCCAACAGGGCTTGGGTAAAACGCAATAGCCCAGAATCCCCCAAAATCATTTCAAACAAGATGCCATTTTGTCCTGGGGATAAACAGAATTCAGGCTAGCCAAATATCAATATAAATCAATACGTCAATCAAGAAAAATCAGACCGTCTAACAAGTTTTGTCCATCATGCTCTTATAGACAAGGTTTGAAAATATGGGGAAGCAATGAGCTTAAAGGGAAGTTCAAGGTCATTTTATTGTGATTGCATATTTTAAAAAAAGTGATATCATTTAATGGTGAATAGCAAACATAAAAAAACATTACTTTTGATTTATAAGGATCCACTACAGGGCTCAATTCCTTGGGATCAAATCGAATCATTTTTAATTGCCATTGGTTGTACGGTTGTCAGTTCTGGAGGCTCGGCAATAACGATTGAGATGAATTCAATACGACTCAATGTCCATCGACCGCACCCCAATCGTGATTCATTGCGATACAGAGTTAAAAGCGTTAGAGATTTTTTGGATAAATTGGAGATCAAGCCATGATTGCAAATGTAATGGAATACAAAGGCTATAGGGTAAGTATGGAGTTTGACGCAGAGGATAAGATAATAGTTGGTCGAGTTTTAGACATCGACGACATCATCGTATTTCATGGCGAATCCGTCACACAGTTTGAAAAAGCTTTTCATAAATCTATTGACTCATACATCAAAGACTGTGAAAAATTAAATCAGAAACCGGATAAACCCGTTTCAGGCCGATTAATGCTTAGAGTTGATCCTAAAATACATGCGGCGGCAATTAAAAAAGCTGCCAAGAGTGGAGTTAGCCTAAACAAGTGGGCTGAAGGAATTTTCAAAGCAGCTACTGCTCAGTAATGAAATTGCAGTGCACATCGTTTTTTGATGAAATAAAAAACCATTGATCATCAATCTGTGGTTTTCCTTACATGTTTGTAAATGCATGGCTCCCCAACCTGGACTCAAACCAGAGGCCTGCGGATTGAATTTTTGATCTCCCTTATCTCTTTTAATTTGATTGCATGACCACTTCAAACTTTGCCCATTACCCCAGAGTCTTAAGCATCGCAGGATCTGACAGCGGGGGTGGGGCAGGCATTCAAGCCGATATCAAGACCATCAGCGCTTTGGGGGGCTTTGCCATGACGGCCATCACCGCCATCACAGCGCAAAATACCCAAGGTGTTCAGGGCATTCATGCGCTACCCGCCTCTTTTTTAAAGTCACAAATTCAATCGGTTGCTGAGGACATTGGCGTGGATGCCGTCAAAATTGGCATGCTTCACACACCCGAAGTGGTCGAAGTGGTGGCTTGGGCGATCGATCACTATGGGTGGAAGAATGTGATTTTGGACCCTGTCATGGTGGCCACCAGCGGAGACCGCTTGATTGATGAGGAGACCGTCAAGTTGCTCATTGAGGAGCTTTTCCCCAAAGTTCTGCTCATCACGCCCAACTTGGACGAGGCAGAAGTTTTGTTGGGTCGTCCAATTCAAAAAGAATCTGAGCTGATCCCCGCAGCCCAGGATCTTTTGAATCTTGGCACCCCAAGCGCGTTGCTCAAAGGCGGACATCTTGAGGGCGAGTGGGTGGTGGACGTGTGGGCTTCAAAAGGTGAACCTTTGGTGCTCAAATCCAAACGCATTGACTCAAGGAATGTGCACGGTACAGGGTGCACTTTGTCCTCAGCCATTGCCACCTATTGCGCTCGTGGTGAGAGCTTGACTGCTGCCATTGAGCTTGCACGGGCCTACATCTTGAAGGCCATTGAGCACGGTGCTCACGTTCAGACCGGTGACCCCAAGGGACGAGGACATGGGCCCTTGAACCATGGTTTTGCACCTTTGCCGATGCTCATCAAGACTTGAGTTTCAGTGTGCTTTTGACCCACTGACTGGCTCAGTGAGCCCTAAGCGCGAGTGCAGCAGTGCTGAAGCAGAGGTGTACTCAAAGGGAATTTTGTCCTTGTTGAGTACTCTTTTTGCAATCCCATAAGCCGCTAGAGTGGCCTCGTGAAAGCCGCTCACAATGAGCTTCTTTTTACCTGGATAAGTGATGATGTCACCGATCGCAAAAATCCCAGGTGTTGAAGTGGCATAGTCCTCTTGGTTCACAGGCAGTTGTTTCTTTTGCATCTCCAAACCCCAAGTGGCAATGGGGCCGAGTTGGGGGGATAGTCCCAAATCAACGATGATGACCTCGCAATGGCTTTGTTGAGTGACCCCTTCAGAGTCGATCCATTCGACTCGCTCAAGCATTTTGGGTTCTTTGGGGTGAGCATGGGCGTGAAGGATTTGACCATGCACAAATCGCAAGGTGCATGGATCGAGGCTGTTGGCACTGTGATGGATGGCAGCTTGCAGCGCCTTGGCGCTGGTCTCGCTCGCATCTAAAGTTTCGCGTCGGTGAATGAGTGTGACTTGAAGCTTTTGGTGTTTCAAGGTTTTGCCCCACTCGTAGAGCTCAAGTGCATCATCGACTGCCTCTTGTGTG
>CAIPII010000191.1 GCA_903865035.1 uncultured Burkholderiales bacterium
GCCATCCACCCCAAACAATACAACTTAAAGAGCTTGAGGCTTTTGGGCTCAGTGGGTGAGCCCATCAACCCCGCCGCTTGGGAGTGGTACTACAAACACGTGGGCGGCTCCAACTGCCCCATCGTGGACACATTTTGGCAAACCGAGACCGGTGGCCACATGATCACGCCCATGCCAGGTGCAACGCCCATGGTGCCAGGTTCTTGCACATTGCCTTTCCCCGGCATTGATGCTGCAGTTGTGGACGAAACGGGCAAGGACGTTCCAAACGGCCACGGCGGTATCTTGGTCGTTAAGAAGCCTTGGCCATCGATGATCAGAACCATTTGGGGAGATCCAGAGCGTTTCAAAAAGAGTTATTACCCAGAGGACTTCCACGGCAAGTACTACCTGGCCGGTGATGGCGCCATTCGGGATGAGAAAACAGGCTACTTCACCATCACTGGTCGCATTGACGATGTGCTCAACGTGTCGGGTCACAGAATGGGCACGATGGAGATCGAGTCTGCTTTGGTGAGTTGCACAGACCTTGTGGCCGAGGCCGCTGTGGTGGGGCGTCCCGATGACACGACTGGTGAGGCGGTTTGTGCGTTTGTGGTTTTAAAACGGCCAAGACCCACGGGAGATGAGGCCATCGCTTTGGCCAAGGTGCTCAGGGATCATGTTGGCAAAGAAATTGGCCCCATTGCCAAGCCCAAGGACATTCGATTTGGAGACAATTTGCCAAAGACGCGGTCAGGCAAGATCATGCGCAGGTTGTTGCGCTCCATTGCCAAAGGAGAGAGCATCACGCAAGATACCTCCACCTTGGAGAATCCTGCCATTTTGGAGCAACTCTCAGAGCGCAGTTACTGAGGATTGAAGCCGCTTGCACGTCTCTTAGGAGACGTTGCGAGGCCAAAGGTGATCCACTGAGTGTCAGAGCCCTTGAGTCTCAAGGGCTCTTTTGTTTGAGGATCCAATCGACCAATTCACGAGCTTGATCGGGGCTCACTTGGTTGTTGGCGGGCATGGGCACCACGCCCCAAGAGCCTGCGCCGCCACGAATGATTTTTTCGCTCAAGCGCGTGCTCGCAGTTGCATCAAGCGCGTAGCGCTTTGCAACGTCGCGGTAAGCGGGGCCCACCACTTTGTGATCAATGGCATGACAGGACAGGCAGTGTTTCTCCTGGGCAAGTGCCAAGGGGTCTGCATGGGCAAAAGCGCTCAAGACAAAAAGACCCAGGCACAAAGCGCCTTTGAATGAGGCGAATTTGAGCCTGGTGTATCCAACTGAGACCAGCTCACGCATCAGTAGTTGCGATCCTCAAACAAGTCGAGCACGGCGCCTTTGCTGGCGCTGGAGGCGTTGAATCCAAATTTGGCTTGAACACCTCTGAGGTAACGGGGCTTAGGGGGTGTCCAGCCTTCTTTGCGCTTGGACAGTTCAGCTTCGCTGATGTTGAGTTGGAGCAGCAACTGGTGAGCATCAATGGTGATGGAGTCGCCTTCATGGATGAAGGCGATGTTGCCTCCTGCAGCAGCCTCTGGGGCCACGTGTCCAACCACCATGCCCCATGTGCCGCCAGAGAAGCGTCCATCGGTGATGAGGCCCACGCTCTCGCCCAAACCCGCACCAATCAAAGCGCCAGTTGGGGCCAACATTTCGGGCATGCCTGGGCCGCCCTTGGGTCCGAGGTAGCGCAAAACCATGACGTCACCGGCCACGATCTTGCCATCCAAGATGGCCTTGAGTGCAGACTGCTCGTCATCAAAAACTCGAGCAGGTCCAGTGATCACTGGGTTTTTGAGACCCGTGATTTTGGCCACGGCTCCCTCTGGGGACAAGTTGCCCTTCAAAATGGCCAAATGGCCTTCAGCGTAGAGTGCATTTTCAATGGTTCGGATCACGTGTTGGTCTGCTCTGGGAACATCCGGCACGTGGGCCAAGTTCTCCGCAACTGTTTTACCTGTGATGGTCATGCAGTCTCCGTGCAAGAGACCTTTGTTCAAAAGAACCTTCATCACTTGAGGAATGCCTCCCGCTTTGTGAAGATCCACAGCCAAGTACTGGCCTGATGGCTTTAAGTCACAAATCACGGGCACTTTTTTCCTGATGCGCTCAAAATCGTCAATGCTCCAAGGCACTTGGGCCGCGTGAGCGATGGCCAAAAAGTGAAGGACTGCGTTGGTCGAACCCCCAGTGGCCATGATGACAGAGACCGCATTTTCGATCGATTTTCGAGTGACAATGTCCTTGGGCTTTAGATCGTTTTTCACGGCTTCAATCAGCACTTTTGCAGAGGCCTTTGCGCTGTTTTGAGTTTCATCATGGGGGTTGGCCATGGTTGAAGAGTAGGGAAGCGACATGCCCAGGGCTTCAAAAGCGCTGGACATGGTGTTGGCTGTGTACATGCCACCGCATGAGCCCGTACCAGGGATGGCGCGTTTTTCAATTTCCAACAAGTCCTCGTCGCTCAGTTTGCCAGCAGAGTTCTGGCCCACCGCTTCAAACACGCTCACAATGTTCAAGTCCTGGCCTTTGAAGCGTCCAGGTAAGATGGTTCCGCCGTAAACATAGATGGCAGGAACATTGGCGCGCAAGATGCCCATCATGCCGCCAGGCATGTTCTTGTCGCACCCTCCCACCACCAAAACACCATCCATCCACTGACCTTGAACGCAAGTTTCGATGCAGTCGGCAATCACCTCTCTGGAGACGAGTGAGTACTTCATGCCCTCGGTTCCCATGGCCATGCCGTCCGAGATGGTCGGTGTGCCAAAGACTTGGGCATTTCCACCAGACTCTTCAATGCCTGCAATGGCAGCATCTGCGAGTTTTTGCAAGCCGCTGTTGCAAGGTGTGATGGTGCTGTGGCCATTGGCCACACCAATCATGGGTTTGACAAAGTCGCTTTGTTCGTAACCCATCGCGTAATACATTGAGCGATTGGGTGCCCTGGATTTGCCCTCGGTGATTTGAGCTGAGCGGCGATTGATTTGAAGTTTTTTGGTTTCCATGGTGTCTCAAGGTTGGGGGCCTTAGGGCGCATGTGAAAAGCACGTGCGCCAAAAGCCTTGTGTTCATGCTTTTGTAGATGCCATAAGTTTACCCTTTTGTTTGAGGCACAATACGCAGCATGATGATTCACCCTCAATGGAACCCCGTTGCCTTGCAAGTTGGCCCCTTGGGCATTCACTGGTATGGGTTGACCTATTTGTTGGCTTTTTTGTGCTTTGTTTTGCTCGCCAGGTTGCGCATCAAGCACGAACCCTATGCCAGCATGACAGGCACACAAGCATGGACGATGGAGGGGGTCGAGGATTTGCTCTTTTATGGCGTTTTGGGGGTGATTTTGGGGGGGCGCTTGGGCTATTGTGCGTTTTACAAGCCCCTTTATTATTTGAGCAACCCTGAGCAAATTGCCTATGTTTGGCAAGGCGGCATGAGCTTTCATGGCGGCATGATCGGGGTCATATTGGCCATGGTTTTATGGGCCAAGAAACACCAAAAACCTTGGCTTGAGGTGACCGACTTGATTGCCCCATGCGTGCCCACAGGCTTGGCGAGCGGGCGCATGGGTAATTTCATCAATGGTGAGCTTTGGGGAAGGGAGGCTGATCCAGCCATGCCTTGGTCCATGGTCTTTCCTCAAAGCGGCACCTTGGTGCCCAGGCACCCTTCTCAAATTTATGAGTTTTTGCTCGAAGGCTTGCTCTTGTTTGTTGTCCTGTGGGTTTTTTCCAGGAAAAAGCGCGCTAGGGGCGCTGTGTCGGGTTTGTTTTTAATCGGTTATGCCGTTTGCCGCTTCACCGTTGAATACTTTCGCGAGCCAGATTCTTTCCTGGGGCTTTTGGTTTTTGATTTGAGCATGGGGCAACTTTTGTGTTTGCCCATGTTGTTTTTTGGACTCTATTTGATGGTTTCTGCAAAAGCCAATCAGCACTCCATCAGTACCTGATTTTTTTAAGTTTTCACCCTCAATTCAGACCGATAACAGGCTGTGATCGGTTCAATTCATATCAGCTCAGCCATTCAAAAAGTGCAAATAAAGAGGGCTTCAAGGGATATCAGCGGTTGATCAAAACTTGGGTCTTGAGTTAAAGTGAATTCAAGGCAGGGACGTAACTTGGGGTAACTTCGATGCCTCTCGGGTACCCCATACCCCTATCATTTTGATTAAAACGTGAACACAAGCACAAGGAAGCAATGAACACCCCTCAATGGTTGGTCCAAGGCATGAGACTCCTTAAGGGCAAAGTGGCCTCAACTGCACCTGCGCCAATGTCCTCCGTTGACAAAAGAAGCACTCGAGAAAGGGTGGACGCCTCCCTTAAAAAAAGAGATGAGGCATTGTCTCGCTCGCTTCGCAAAATCCTCACCCAGCTCCAAACCATCATTGACCCTAAGGTGAGTGAGACCGAGGGCGGTAGACGTGCCATGGCCTTTGCTCACTGGTACGAGCTCTCTCTACCTGAGGTTCGCATGGATGTGTGGCTGTTGATGAGCGAGCATTTTGGCCCCGACGCACAAGCTGTTTTTGAGGCCAAAGAAGAGTTTGCGATGGCCTACGGCACCAACGATGAAGGGGCTGCTGAAATACGTCTGAGAAGGCTTTTGGTCTCTCCCAGAACTCGGCTTTTTCAGCGCTTCGCAGCATTTGACGGTGGGATGAGGTTTTTGCTCAATTTGCGAGCAGAGTTATTGCCAGCGCTTAAAACCAACAAGCGCCTCATGGCGCTTGATGCAGAGCTTGAGTCCTTGTTTGCCACTTGGTTTGATGTGGCGTTCTTGGAGTTGAGGAAGCTGTCTTGGGATTCGCCAGCATCATTGATTGAGAAGTTGATTCAGTACGAGGCCGTACATTACATCAAGAGTTGGGCAGATCTAAAAAATAGACTGGATAGCGATCGGCGTTGTTATGGATTTTTTCATCCCAACCTTCCCAATGAGCCTTTGATTTTTGTTGAAGTTGCGCTCTTGACTGAGATGGCTGATAGCATCACACCACTGCTCGATGAGAATGCTGCACCAGAGAATTTGCAGAAGTCGACCACAGCCATTTTTTACTCCATCAGCAACACCCAAATGGGATTAAAAGGAGTGGGATTTGGTGACTCGCTCATCAAACGGGTGGTGCAGGTTTTGCGAGACGAGTTTCCTAAGCTGAAAGTTTTTGCGACCTTGTCTCCAATTCCAGGACTCAGAGGCTGGATGGCCAAGAATGCCCAAGCCCTATTGGATAGACTTCCAGAGCAAGAAAGAGCTGCGCTCATGAAGTCTTTGTCCCAAAAGGAGTACAACCCTCAAGAGATTTTCAAAGCCATTGACTCGCTTGATACCTGGCAAGACAACGAAAACGTCAAACGGTTCTTGTTGCAGTCTGCTGCGGTCTATTTGGGGCAAACTTTGGTTGAGCACCATCCTGCAGATGCAGTTGCTCGTTTTCACTTGGGTAACGGCGCTCGCATTGAGAGGCTCAACTGGTTTGCGGACCCCTCCACCAAAGGGGCCAAGCAGTCTTGGGGGATCATGGTGAATTACCTCTACGATTTGAAAAAGTTGGATAAAAATCGCACCACTCTCACGCAAGGCAAAATTGCAGTTTCCTCTGCAGTTGAGGATTTGTTTTTGCCTCCTGTCAAAGAGGATTGAGGCATTCGGGTGTGCCCAAGGCTTTTGGCGTCAAAATGCATTGAGCTTTTGAGCCAAAAGCGTGTTGCCAGAGACAATTCAAAAAAACTTTTATACTCCGAGCATGAAAAATCACAATCTATTCCAAGCCTTGCGTGATGCTTTCCCCAAGGATTTGAACACCTCTGCCGTTTTAACCGACACGGGACTCGATTACAGTTGGCTCGATCTTGAGCGAGCAAGCGCGATGATGGCAAATTTGCTCGACTCGCTGGATTTGCCCCCACAATCAAGAGTAGCTGTGCAAGTGGAGAAAAGCGTCGAAGCGATGATGCTTTATTTGGCCACACTCAGAGCAGGTCATATCTTTTTGCCACTCAACACCGCCTACCAGCATTCAGAGATAGAGTACTTCATCGAAAACGCCGAGCCTGCGGTCGTGGTTTGCTCTGGTAAAAACTTTTCTTGGGTGAGTCAAATTGCGTTTAACAAAGGCGCAAAAAGTGTCTTCACCTTGGACGATGACCGCACTGGATCGCTCTTAGAGCGGGCAGTTCACTTCTCCGATCGCCATACTCCAAAGGTATGCAAAGCTGGTGATTTGGCTGCCATTTTGTACACCAGTGGCACAACGGGCCGAAGCAAAGGAGCCATGCTCAGCCATGAAAATTTACTCTCAAATGCTTTGACCTTGAAGAAGTATTGGGGATGGGTGCCTGGAGATGTTTTGATTCACGCTTTGCCCATTTTTCACGTGCATGGACTTTTTGTGGCCATTCATGGAGCGCTGCTCAACGGCTCCAGAATGCTTTGGCACGCCAAGTTTGACCCTAAACGGGTTCTCTCTGATTTCTCTCGCGCCAGTGTTTTCATGGGTGTGCCCACCTTGTACGTTCGCTTGCTCTTAGAGAGTGGACTCAATGCCCAGAGCGTCAGTCGAATGCGTCTTTTTGTGGCAGGCTCTGCGCCACTTTTGATTGAAACTTTTACCGATTGGCAAAAGCGCACCGGACACACGATCTTGGAGCGCTACGGCATGAGTGAGACCTTGATGTTGACCTCTAACCCTTATGAGGCCGATGATCGCTACGCTGGAGAGGCCGAGCGCAGAGGGTCCACCGTTGGATTTCCTCTGCCCGGTGTGTCTCTTCGCATCTGTGACGACCAACACAACACATTACCGGTCAACGAAATCGGCTCCATTGAGGTCAAAGGACCCAACGTGTTCTCAGGATACTGGCGCATGCCAGAAAAAACTGCTCAAGAGTTCTCCAAAGATGGATACTTCGTGACAGGGGATGTGGGTAAAGTTGATGAGCGCGGTTATGTAAGTATTGTCGGTCGCAGCAAAGATTTGATCATCAGTGGAGGCTACAACGTTTACCCAGCTGAGATTGAAGGCTACATCAACGAGTTCTCAGGTGTGGCGGAAAGCGCTTTGGTCGGTGTCTCTCACCCTGATTTTGGTGAAGTTGGCGTGGTCATAGTGGTGCCCAAGCCTGGAGCACATTTGGAACCTGAAGGCATCATAGCCAAGCTCAAAGGACAATTGGCGAATTTTAAAATTCCCAAGAAATGCTTTGTCTTGGAGGACCTCCCACGCAACACCATGGGGAAGGTTCAAAAAAATGTTCTGCGCGAGCAATACAAGGACTTGTTCACCCAAAGCTGAATCAATTTGGCTTTGATGCCGTGGGCGTTGCGATATCAATCTCTTTTGCCAATTCGATCACAGCCATCGCATAGTAGCTGCTCCAGTTGTAGCGCGTGATGACATAAAAGTTATCCGTACCCAAAAGGAGGGTTGGTGCTTGATCGGCATTTTGTAATTCGATCAAAGCGAACTTGCCCACGTGCCCAAGCGCTTCTTCGCTCAATTTGACATGGTGCTCGATCAGTTGCGTGGCTGATAGGGTGGGCAAGATATCGTTTTCAAGCAGTTCCGCTAAATTATCAATTTCAGAGGGCTCTTGGTGTAAGTTGAAATGTGTGGGCATGCCACTGATCCATCCAAACGATGCCAGATAATTCGCAACAGAGGCAATGGCATCTGCCTCGCTTTGAAACAGATTGATCTGACCATCTTGATCAAAGTCCACACCATATTTCTTCCAATTAGAGGGCATGAACTGAGCTTGGCCCATGGCACCAGCGTAACTTGATCGCCATTGCACCGTGGGGTGTTCATTCATCAAGAGCAAGAGCGCCAACAATTCCTCGCGAAAAAAAGCCTGTCTTTGAGCGGCTTTGGGATGCTCTTTTGGAAACTCAAGCGCCAAAGTGGTGAGCACATCCAATGCATGAAAACGCCCCATCTCTCTGGCATAAAAGGTCTCAACGCCTAAGATCGACACCACCACGCTCCAAGGCACACCATATCGAGATTGAACCAGCGACAGTGTTGTTTGGTTTCTGATTGCAAAGTCAACACCTGCCTCAATCCTGGCTGATGTGGTGAAGCGTTGTCGGTAGGCCGACCAATTCTTTTTGAAGCCAGTGCCTGCAGGCAGCACCAAGGGTTTGATTTGGTTGAGTCGATGTGCCTGAGAAAGTGTTTCTAAAACCCAAGCGGAGGGCAAATGACCCTCATTTGCCAACCCTTGAGCCAAATCTTTGATGGCAGGAGTCAAGGTGAATTGGGGCCCTGTTCCAGAATCAATAAAACGATGAGGGCGAGCAACGTGCAACTGGCTTTTGGGATGATGGCCAGTGTGATTTTCTCGACCATTGGTGCCTCGCTCAAGACCTGTCTTTGAGTAAGCGATTGGTGTGCAAAGCAGCAATCGCAAGAGCATAAGGATCGCAATCTTGAAAATGAAGCTTTTCAAGCATTTCCGAATTTGGGAAAAAAGTGACCAAGAAGCGGCAAAATCACCATTGATGCAGAAGCAATTTGGAAAAAAAAGGTGCTGCATCAATGTTTTAATTTTGTGTCGGGGTTGTGGTTTGGATCATGCCATCCATCATACAGGCATGTACTGATTTCTCTTCTCAATTTCGCTGGCCCTAGGATTGTCTACCGTGTTAAGCTTACCAGTATGGGAACAGGATTTTTCTTTGACGAACATTGTCGTTTGCATGACATGGGAGAAGGTCACCCTGAGTGTGGACAACGCTTGAATGCCATTCTTGAGCGAATCATGGAGACTGGATTGGAGCATGCCTTGGTACGACCGGTTGTCCAACCTGCCACTGAGGATGATTTGCTTTTGGCCCACAGTTCCAAACACATCGAGCACATCAAAGCTTTGCATGAAGCGCTTAAGATTCAATTGTTAAGCGATCCCGCGGCTTATTCACACATCGATCCCGACACGTGGATGAACGGGAACACTTGGGATGCTTGTCTATATGCGGTGGGGGCCGTGCTGGGGGCTACACGAGCTGTATTGGCGGGCGAGTTGACCAATGCCTTTTGCGCAGTTCGCCCTCCAGGGCATCATGCCGAGCGTGATGCGGCAATGGGGTTTTGTTTCTTCAACAACGTGGCCATCGCTGCTAAATACGCCCTTGAACTTGGCGGACTCAGTCGAGTCGCAGTCATTGATTTTGATGTGCACCACGGTAATGGCACTGAAGATATTTTAGAAAATGACCCTGGGGTTTTGATGGTGGGTTTTTATCAACATCCTTTTTATCCTTACAAACAAAAAATACCGACCCCCGCGAACATGAAAAATTTAGCTCTTCAAGCTTTCATCAAGCCTGAGCAAATCAGAGACATGATTCAAGAGACTTGGTTGCCTGAGCTTGAGGCATTTGAGCCAGAGATGATCTTCATCAGTGCTGGATTTGATGCTCACCGAGATGATGACATGGGACAATTGTTGTTGCGTGAGTCTGACTATGCTTGGATCACCCGTGAAATCAAGGGGGTTGCAAAACGGCATTCAAAGGGACGCATTGTGTCTTGTCTTGAGGGAGGCTATAACCCAAGGGCTTTGGCTTTGAGCGTTGAAACTCACATTCGCGTATTGGCTGATCTGGAGCATGCTTTTTAGCAGAATCATTTTTTGATGTTGGTGATTTTTTAAAAATGGGGTGGATAAGTCTCCCAGACAGTTGATGAAGTGATGATCCAAGTCATGGGAGTGAAATACTTTTTGACATAAGATGAGAAACTGAATTTTTTGTCAAAAGATGCTGGGGTACTTTTCCACCCCAGCCAATGGAGAAGCAATGAATGCATTGAACACTTGGATTGATGGGCTGGCTACAGCATCAGTCATACAACAAATCGCTCTATTGGCACTGAGTGTGTGCATTGCTTTTTATTGGGCTAAAAAACTTGGACATTGGTTCAAAAATGAGTCCAATTTGCTATTTGGTCAATCCACGATCCAAGGTGTCTTGTTTCCTTTTTTAGCCCTGGCATTGGGTTTTATCCTCAAGGCTGTTTTGCATCAATTCAGATGGCCAACAGATTTATTGGTGTCAGCATTGCCCTTGCTGTTGTGTTGGCTTGTGATCAACTTGTGTCAGGGAGTCACGCGTTTCATCTTCCCAGTATCTGCGGGGATGCGTGAATTTGAACGCTTGTTTGCTTGGGGCAGTGGGATTTTTTGCGTGTTCTGGGTGTTTGGCTTCATGCCCGACTTTTTGCAAGAACTCGAACAAGTTCACCTGTCTTTTGGTAAAACCCAAGTCGATCTCAGAACCTTGCTAGAAGGTGTGCTCAGTTGCGTGGCGGTCATCATTTTGACGCTGTGGTTCTCCACTTTGATTGAGCGGCAAGTCATCAAGCCAACAGTGCAAGATTTGTCCATGAGAAAGGTCTTGTCCAATTTATTGCGAACTTGTTTGGTGACGATAGGTCTTTTGTTTTCCTTGTCTGCTGTGGGACTAGACCTCACCGCCTTGTCCGTGCTGGGTGGTGCTTTGGGGGTTGGCTTGGGTTTTGGTCTACAAAAGTTGGCTGCCAATTATGTCAGTGGGTTTGTGATCCTTTTGGAGCGCTCCATTCGAATTGGAGATTTTGTTCGAATTGAGGAGTTTGAGGGGCAAATCACCGACATCAAAACTCGCTACACATTGATACGCGCATACTCAGGCATTGAGTCCATTGTTCCCAATGAAGTGCTCATGACTCAGAGGATTGAGAACTATTCGCTTCAAGATCCCCACGTCATGTTGAGCACTACCGTGACCTTGTCCTATGACACCAATGTGCATCAAGCACAACGGTTGTTGATCCAAGCCGCACTGGATTGTGACCGGGTGCAGCAAGATCCAGCCCCCAACGCATTGTTGGAGGCATTTGACGCCGATGGTTTGACCTTTAAACTGGTGTATTGGATCAAAGACCCCCAAAATGGACAACTCAATGTACGCTCCTTGGTCAATTGCAATGTTCATGCAGCGTTGAAAGAGGCCAAAATTGACATTCCAAGGCCCCAGCGCGAGATCCACTGGCCCCAAGCGTCCTCGCTCCCCTCGCTAGACGGCAATACGCCTTTAGGCTGATTGCAGGATCAAAACAGCCTCAGTTGGCTTAAAATGTAATTTTTGGTCTAGAGCCGGTGCTTGAGGCTCAAAGTGATTGACGCATCCCAACTTTTTAAGGCGATGGATCACACTTGTTCATTGGGCTGCATCAAGTTTTCAGTCAAATGCTCTAGGCCCTACACTCACTTTCATTGTCAAGGATCAACATGAAAATCTTAGTGCCCGTAAAGCGTGTGGTTGACTACAACGTCAAGGTGCGGGTCAAGTCAGACCAAACCGGTGTTGACATTGCGAACGTCAAAATGAGCATGAATCCTTTTGACGAGATTGCTGTTGAAGAGGCAGTTCGGCTCAAAGAGAGTGGTGCGGCCAGCGAAATTGTTGCGATTTCTTGCGGTTTGACGCAGTGCACTGAAACTTTGAGAACGGCCTTGGCCATTGGAGCCGATCGAGCCATTTTGGTTGAAACCAATGAGGAGCTTCAGCCCTTGGCGGTTGCCAAATTGTTAAAAGCAGTCATGGCCAAAGAAAATCCAGATTTGGTGATTTTAGGCAAACAAGCCATCGATGACGATTGCAATCAAACGGGTCAAATGTTGGCAGCTTTGACGGGCTTGGGGCAAGCCACTTTTGCTTCAAAATTGGAGTTGGTGGACAACAGGGCCCAAGTGACCCGAGAGGTTGACGGTGGCTTGGAGATCCTCTCTTTGGCTTTGCCTGCAATCGTGACCACAGATTTGCGCCTCAATGAGCCGCGCTTCATCACCCTGCCCAACATTGTCAAAGCCAAGAAAAAACCGCTTGAAGTCATCAAACCCGAGGAGCTCGGTGTTGATGTGTCTCCAAGGCTGAAAACACTCAAGGTGAGTGAGCCTTCACAACGTGGAGCAGGCATCAAGGTGGCCGATGTGGACGCATTGCTGCATCAACTCAAGGACGTGGCCAAAGTGATTTGAGCCGCGACTGTCTTAGAACTGAATTGAATTCCTAATCAGAAAGTGAAATCCCCATGAGCGCATTGGTAGTTGCTGAACACGATGGCGTCAGCATTAAATCGGGTACCTTGAACACAATTGCTGCCGCAGCAAAGTGCTCTAGCGAAGTGCATGTCCTGGTTGCAGGGTTGTCTTGCCAAGAGGCTTCAAAAGCAGCGAGTGAGTTGGCTGGCGTCTCCAAGGTCTTGCTGGCTCAAAGTGCTGCCCTTGAGCATGGATTGGCTGAGAATTTGGCCTTGCAAGTTGTCGAATTAGCCAAGTCCTATACGCACGTCATTTTTGCAGCCACTGCACAAGGCAAAAATGTGGCTCCTAGAGTTGCTGCTTTGTTGGATGTGGCCCAATTTTCAGACGTCACCCATGTGGTTGATGCCTCAACCTTTGAGAGGCCCATCTACGCAGGCAATGCGATCGCCACAGTCACCTCGGCTGATGCTGTCAAGGTGTTGACTGTAAGGACCAGCAGTTTTGAGCCTTTGTCGGGTTCAAGCTTATCTGCACCGATTGAGGAAATTGCTGGTGTGAGCGATGCTGGACTTGTGCGATTCATGGGCCAAGAAATTGCTAAAAGTGAGCGCCCTGAGTTGGCAGGTGCCAAAATCATCGTCTCCGGTGGAAGGGCATTGGCCAGCAAAGAACAGTTCATGGAGACGATGACGCCTTTGGCAGATAAGTTAGGTGCCGCCTTGGGCGCCAGTCGTGCTGCCGTAGACGCCGGATATGCGCCAAATGATTGGCAAGTGGGTCAAACTGGCAAAATTGTGGCGCCTGACTTGTATGTGGCTTGCGGGATCAGTGGAGCCATTCAACATCTGGCTGGCATGAAGGACAGCAAAGTGATCGTTGCCATCAACAAAGATCCTGAGGCGCCGATCTTCAGCGTTGCTGATTTTGGACTTGAAGCAGATTTATTTGCTGCAGTGCCTGAGTTGGTGAGCAAGCTTTAATTTTTGAGAGTACAGCAAGTTAGATTTGCAAGTGAAACTTGAATCAACAAAAAGGTGGGGCCTGTCATGAATTTTTTACGCAATATTGCCTTGCTTTTCTGCCTTGCCATGGGCTCTGGATTTGTACAAGCTCAAGATAAAGTGGTTTATCACTTTGACAATGCGCAAGCTCAAGGTCTAAAAGGACTGCGCAACATTCGCAATCAGCTCGATGCTGAGCCCAAAACGGTAGTCATTGCTGTGACTCATGCCGCAGGCGTAGACCTCTTGATGGAAGGTGCTCAAGATGAGGCTTCGCACACCTCTTACGAGCCATTGATTGCCGACCTTGTGGCACGGGGTGTGCGATTTGAGGTTTGTGAAGTCACCATGAAAAACCGCTCCCTTAAAAAGGAGCAATTCATTCTTGAAGCAAACTACACGCCTTCTGGGGTGGTAAGAATCACCAAGCTTCAAAACAAAGAGGGCTTTGCTTACCTCAAGCCTTGAAGTTGATTGTCTCTGCCACAATTGCTTCAAAAGCGATAGATGTAACTCTCATTCAATTTTTCACATGAACTCAATGCCCGATACACCAAAAGTTTTTGATTGGACCGATTCATTTGAATTGGGATTCAAACAAATGGACGACTCACACAAAGAGTTTGTTCAAGTGGTCAATCAATTGCTGACCTGCGCAGATGAGGATTTTGTAAAGGCCATGGATGAGTTTGCTTTGCATGCAAAGGAGCACTTCGGAGCTGAAGATGCCTGGATGCGAGAGACTCAGTTTCCTGCCGGTGATTGCCACATCGATGAGCATGCAGCTGTCATGAAATCATTTGACGAGGTCTACGCCTTGGCAGTTCAAGGAGATGTCAAAACAGGCAGGGGCTTTGCTCAAGAGCTCATGAATTGGTTCCCTGGTCATGCCGATTACTTGGATTCAGCACTCTCTCACTGGATGTTCAAAAAAGAACATGGTGGCAAGCCCATCGTCATCAAGCGAAGTGTGGGCCAGCGTTCATAGTTCGAAATGGAGCCTGGGTAAGCCAGGCTCCCGTCTAAAGCATGTTTATTGAAGAACAAAGTCTTGAACTGCCTAATACAATCAGTCACCCAAGACGAGAACTGGCAAGTGGCTGTGCAAGATCACATCGTGTGAATCGCTGCCCAAAATAAAACCCTTGATTCCAGTGCGCTTGTGTGACGCCATCACAATCAAGTCAGCGTGTACTTTTTCAGCGGCTTTGATGATGCCATGAGATACATTTGCGCTGTAACTGTGGTGCGTACTCACTTTGATGCTTGAATCAAGTAGTTTTTTAGCTTGATCAAATAATTTGGTTGAATAGATTTCGCAAGCTTTTTTATGATCATCCTCAGACACGTAATAATTCATCGTGGAGTCTGAGTAAAAATTGGGCGCCAAGGGTTCTGAGATATAACTCAACACAACATCGGCATTGTTATCTGCTGCAAGTGTATTGATTTGAGACATGATTTTTATATTGATCAAGTCTGAGCCAATGGGAAGTAATATATTTTTATACATGGTGTTGTCCTTTTTAAAGTTTTCAGTGTGAGGTGGTTGAGATTCGCGCTTTTCAATCGTCACCTAAGCCAATGGGAGCAGGTGCATGATTGGTGATCGTTGTGAATAAATGATTGAATGTTGCATCTTCTCCCTTGGAATATGACAAGGGGTCTACATTGGATGCAAAATGAAAATCAATGGCGGCCCACTCTGAAGCACTCAATGTCTTGAGCGCTTGAGGAATGATTACAGTGTGCTCAATGTGCATGTGATTGAAGTAAAAGTTCAAGTACTCCTGTGCAGCTTTGATGAAGGCTGGTTTTCTTGATTCCCCTAGTAATTCCCAAGCCAATAGCAAATGCTGTAAATCTTTGCCCATGTTGCTGCTTCTTTGATGTTCATGTTCAAGGGAATCAACCGTTTCATTAAGCTCAGGGCTGTGTTTGAGTACTGCTGGGAAAAAATACTTACTCTCTTTAGGATGATGCAAACGTTCTGGAAATTCCTCAATGTAGAAGAGCATCGCTTTGAGCACATCAAAAAACAAACGAGGATTGTCTTTGGGTCCTCTTTCAATCATCAAGTTCATGGATTGAAGCATTGCTGATATAGAGGAGTGTTCGTCGTGAATGACTTGAATGGTTTTGTGCATGCTGAGTCTCTCTTATTCTTATTGATTTCATCCGAATGATTTCATGTTAGTTGAATCAAGCTCCATGAATTTGATGTAAATCAAGATTTTTTGAGTTTCGGCTTTTGCCTCACTTGTGATTCAGCTCTTCAATGTAGACAGCCACATTTTTTGCATCATCTGGATTCAAATCGTGTGTGACCTGTTGCATCAAAGCACCGCGTGGTCGGTCATTGGTGTACTTGAAGGTCAATATTTGTTTGAGCAAGTAGCTTTGGTGTTGTCCTGATATTCTTGGAATCTCACCTTGACCAGAGCCATCAGGTCCGTGGCAGGCGGCGCAGGCTATGACATTGTGGGAGGGGTCGCCGTTGAGAAAAATGTTCTCACCTCGGGTGTTGATGGTGATTGAGTTTGAGTGACTTTTCATGGGTGGCATCATGGAGAAAATTTCTGCCAATTCTTGAACTTGTTGATTCGTCAAATGGTTGATTCCCCACATGAACTCTCTACCGGTTGAATCACGTCTTTCATGACCCTTGAAATCAGTGAGTTGGTTGACCAAGTAGGCCTTTTGTTGCCCTGCCAATCTGGGAAACTGAGGTGAAACAGAATTTCCATCCAAGCCATGACAATTTGAGCAAAATTGTTGTGCTATCTCCTGACCTGTGGCCTTGGGCTGATCCAGTGCTCTTCCAGTTGGCCCAGAGCACGCACTAAGTAGCGATGAAACCCCCAAAGTCAACATCAGCCAAGTTGAAGTGAAGCGTCTGACTTTAATCATATGAGGAATTCTCCTGGTTGGAATAAGCTTTGCATTGGAGTCTAAAAAGCAAGCCATGCATAGACGAATGCCGAGTTGTTGTCACTTGCATTTCTTTGGTTCCCGTCGTAATTGCTCGAGGCTCCAAGGTATTGCTTAAAGTTGTTGTACTGCAGGCCAATCCGGATGTTTTGCACTGGCATCCAAAAAATTTCAGGTGTCAATAAAATTGAATTGGGTGAGTTTCCAAGACCGCTTGCATATGTTCCATCTGAGGCGTATGCCTGTGAGTCTGGACTTCCTTTCACGCTTTTAAAGCTCAAACTCATTCCATATGTTGCGTTGTATACGTAGCTTGCCTTCACGGTATAGGAGTTGAGTCTTGCTGATGCGAGGTAATTTTGTTGAGTGTCATCATGTATGTTTTCTTGGGTTGCTCTTAGTTGAGCGGTGAAGGCATGCGGTTCTAATAGGTACTGGTATTGCGCATCGATACCTCGGTCTTGGTAATGCAGCACGCCGATGTTGTATTGAGGTAAGGCAGTGTTGGGGTCTAGCGGATAGATGCTCGTATTGAGACCAAATAAACCAAACATGATGTTGTGAGCATTCCATTCATGAGACAAGGTGAGTCTGAGGTATGGACTTGTCCCTTGAGTGTAGGTGAGCGGGTTATTGGTATCGCCTGTGCGATAGCCTCCACTTAAAAACTTTAATCCTCTGTTGGCTGTTGTGTACTCTGTGAGCTCGATGTAGATCGTTTTGTTGTACATTGCATAGGCGCCAAGTCCTGCAACTTGAGAGGCCAGCGTACCATTGTTCAAAATCACATCGATAGGCATGCTGCCAAAGGCCCCTGTGGTAGTTGATACATAGGGGTAGCCCCAGGCGGGTGTTGTGTTCCAAACGTCTTGAACACCAGGGTTGTTGTGTAGCGTAAGTCCTGTGATCAGATCTTTGTTCAGATCCATGTCCCTTTGTACAAAACGAAGGTCAAAGTTATCCGATGTGACGTGCCCTTGCCAGTTGCCACTGTCATCAATGTAGTTGTGGGCGCTGTATGTGAATTGAGAAAATCCTCCAAGGTTCTCGTTGATTTTTCCAGCTACAAAAACACTGGCAAAGTCGAAAATGACTTGGTTGTTTAGAGGTGCAATTTTGTTGGCGTTTGGATCCATGTTGTTTGCTGCTTTGGTGACATCTGTGACCACCATGGCTGCAAACGGATTGGTACGGCTACCCATCGTGTAACCTGTGAGTTTGAAGATTCGTCCGTACGGCGTTAATTCTGGAAATTGACCTCCAGCGTGACAAGCAATGCAGCTTTGTCCCGTTTGTCTAGCAAATGTAGGCAGGGCTTGTGCAGTATTGCAGTTCAATGTGATCGAACACACCAAGCCAGTGATTGAAATGAGACGGCTCACTATGATTGACTTCATGGATGTCTCCGAATCTAATTTTGAAAGTTAATCGATCGCGATCATGAATTCGATTTGCTTGATTCAATGCTAAGGCAGTTCTGTAAATGTGTGTTGATATAAGTCAATGGCCTTGAACTTATTTAAACTCGATGCAATGTTGATTTAAATCAACGATTAAAAATAAGCAGCTTTCACAATGGACTCAAGCCCAACAGGGATTGGAATGTCGTTGAGAATGAAGAGATTGAATGGTCAACCGCACCTTGTTTTTGCTAAAAGTGCAGGTTGATAAATTTGGTTCAGAACGCTTAAATCCAATGAACCAACATGGTCTTGCTGATAAATCGATATCTCAATTCGTCAGATGTTGTATCTAAGGAGCATTGATTCCGAACTCACAAGGAGCTGATCTTGAAAACCAAATCCAAAGAACACACAAGCCGATTTCAACGGTGCAAAAATAGCGCTTGTGTTGTCGATACTGAAGCTAGTTTTGAGGAGTGTGCACTGACTCACCAGTGTTTTGACGATGAGCCATGCCCGCATATGCTCGCTTTGAGTCGAGCCGAGCCGTTGGCAAAAGGGGATCCAAAGCTTCAAGAGCTCAGGAGATTTTTATGAGATCAGCAATCGCGACGCGCGTTGATGAGGCTCTGTAGTCTTGGCATGTCCACAACGACTAGACTTTTGTTGTTGATTTTGATGATCCCGTCGTCCTCGAGTTTGGTAAAGGTGCGACTCACAGTTTCGATCTTGAGGCCAAGGTAACTGCCTATTTCCTCTCTAGACATTCTGAGGTTGATCTCTGAAGCCGAAAAGCCCCTTGATTTCATCCTCTGGGAAATATTCAAAATGAAAGCAGCTAACTTTTCTTCGGCTTTCATGCTGCCCAGAAGCATCATGATGTTGTGTTCATTGACAATTTCACGGCTCATGATCTTGTAGACATGGTGCTGAAGAGCATTGACTTCGTGAGCGATTGATTCCAATTTGTCAAAGGGCATCAAACAAATTTCGGCGTCTTCTAGCGCAATGGCATCGCAAGTGTGCAACTCAGTGGCAATTCCATCGAGTCCCATGACCTCGCCCGCCATTTGAAAACCGGTCACTTGCTCTCTGCCGTCTTCACTGGATATGACGGTTTTGAAAACGCCAGTGCGAATGGCATACAGTGCATTGAACTTTTGGCCATTGTGAAAAAGGTGCTCGCCTTTTTTGACCTTTTTGCGCGATTCAACCAACTGATCAATCTTTTCAATGTCTTGAAAACTCAAGCCCACTGGCATGCAAAGATCTTTGAGGTTGCAGTTTGAGCAGGCGACTTTAAAGTTTCGAATGTCCATGTATGTGTTCAGATCTCAGTCAATGGAGTTCATTTTGAATCAAGAGTGGTGAGATTGGTGTGAATTGTTTGTGAAATGCACACATATAAGGGTATTCACGCCTGATTGGAGTCTAAAGCAGCCCCTCGTTTGATGAAGTTAATCCTTTGTATGTACAGCTCCCCAGCTCTGGTGCGGTTGAGCTCAATCAAGACATCTCTGTTTTCAATGGGGTGTTGAATTCGATTGAAGATGTTGAGGTTGATGTTTAAGATTTGATCCAAAAGTCGATTGAGTTTTTGTCTCATTGAGCTGTTCGATTGCGAATGCTCCTCGCCCTCCGGATATTTGAAGCTCACCACCCCTGAGTGCGTTTCAGCAGAGGAGATCCAAGCTTGCACGCGCCGAGGCAGATCTTGAGGGGCATATTTTTCATAAAAAACAACTCGAACCACGTTGATGCTCTCTGAGTTGACAGAGGCTTGCATGTCGCGATCAAACTTATCGAAGTCTGAGTACTCTATGTTTGATTTGGCTCGACCTTCACCCAATAAATCCACTCCTGGTCCAGCGCAAGCCGAGAGCATTAGGGTGATGGTCAATAAAATAATTTTTAACATGAGAGTTTGAATTTTTTTGATCAAGTGCCAAGGAATGATAACAAGAGGATTGAGCTCATCAAGCGTAATGACAAATGTAGTGAAAGGCCTCATCCACATGGATTTCAAAAGATGAGTTTTCTTCGATGTGAAAACTTTGGCCCGCAACAACCGAGCTCCATTCGCTTTGCCCTTTCAATCTGTAGCGACAAGTGCCCTTGACGCATTCCATGATCTCAGCGGCAGCGGTGTTGAAAACCAGCTCGGATGCGAGCACCACACCAACACTTTTTTTGGTGCCATCGGCTAAGGAGAAGCTGTGAGAGACGCATTTGCCGTCAAAGTAAACGTTGGCAGAAGTTTGAAGGGTGACGCTGTTGAAGTGTTCGGTGATCATGTTGTTTTCGAATGTGGGTTATGAGTAATAAGTGTTTGGGTCAATTCGCAAGCCCCAAGACCTTTGGGTTCATGGGGCTTGTAGGCTCAACGCTCAGTGTGCCCTTGACTTTTTAGCAGCCTTGGCAGGTGCTCTTGTGCTGGTTGGTTTTTTAGCGGTTTTGCTTGCGGCACGGGTGTTTTGGGCCCTTGCAGCCTTCAAATTACCTGCAATGCGCATGCGAAGCGCATTGAGTTTGATGAATCCACCCGCATCAGCTTGGTTGTATGCGCCGCCATCATCGTCGAAGGTGGAAATCTTGGTGTCAAAGAGACTATCGGTCAGGCTCTCACGTCCAATGCACATGATGGTGCCTTTGTAGAGCTTGAGGCGAACCACTCCGTTTGCAGTTTTTTGCGATGCATCGATGAGCCCTTGCAAGAGCTCTCTCTCTGGGCTAAACCAGTAACCGTTGTAGATCAGCCTTGCATAGCGAGGCATCAAATCTTCTTTCAACGCCAAGACTTCGCGGTCAAGGGTGATGGATTCGATGGCCCTGTGTCCGGTGAGCAAAATGGTGCCTCCAGGCGTCTCGTAGCAGCCGCGGCTCTTCATGCCCACGTATCGGTTTTCGACTTTGTCCAAGCGGCCGATGCCATGTTTGCCGCCCACGGTGTTCAAGTGCGTGAGCACCTGTGCAGGGCTCATGGGTTTTCCATCGATGGCGACCACGTCACCGTGCTTATAGGTGAGCTCAATGATTTGGGGCTTGTTGGGTGCTTTTTCTGGGCTCACGGTCAAGCGCCACATGTTGTCTTCGGGCGAGAAATTGGGATCCTCTAAGATGCCGCCTTCGTAGCTGATGTGCAATAAGTTAGCGTCCATTGAATAGGGCGCGCCACCTTTTCTCTTTTTGAAGTCCACGGGAATGCCGTGTTGATCAGCATAAGCCAAGAGCTTCTCTCTCGACAGTAAATCCCACTCTCTCCAAGGCGCAATCACTTTGACGTTGGGCATCAATGCATACGCACCAAGCTCAAAACGGACTTGGTCGTTGCCTTTGCCAGTGGCGCCGTGGCTGATGGCATCTGCCTTGGTCTTTTTTGCAATTTCCACCAAACGCTTGGCGATCAAAGGCCTGGCAATGGATGTTCCCAGCAAGTACTCACCCTCATAAAGGGCATTGGCTCTGAACATGGGAAATACAAAGTCGCGAACAAATTCTTCGCGAAGGTCTTCAATGAAAATGTTCTCAGGCTTGATGCCCATTTTGATTGCTTTGGCACGTGCTGGCTCAATTTCCTCGCCTTGTCCAATGTCAGCCGTGAAGGTCACCACTTCACAACCATACTCATCTTGGAGCCACTTCAAAATGATGGAGGTGTCGAGTCCGCCGGAATAGGCCAACACCACTCTTTTGGGGGCTGGAGTGATGCTTGCAGTTGTTGCCAGCGCGGACTTGCTATGGGTGGGTGATTTTTTTGTTTTGGACATTTTGAGAGTGCGGTAAAGCTTTGATTCGTGAAAGCGCCATTGAAACAATGGCTTATTAATCCAACATTTTAAAGGATCTACACCTGTAAGATTTTTTAAATCCAACCTGTGAAAAGCAAAACCCCCAAAAATCACACCAAGAGGTGGATTTTTGGGGGTATCAAACGGCTGATGAGAGTTATTGCTGGGGTGCCGAGCCAGGGGGCGGAACCATGCCGTTACCTGGTGAATTCCCATAATAGGGTTGGGGGTAGCCCGTTTGCGTGGGTGCGTATGCAGGTCCTGCAATGGGCGTGATTTGCAGCCTGACGGAAGGACCTGGGTCATTGGGCATTTGGGCGGTGTATTGTTTGCCAGCAAATTCATAGACCACGTTGTAGGCGGTCACGCGACTTTCATAGACCATTTGGCGGGTACAGTTCTGCACGTTTCTGAGTTCTGGCGTGGGGTTTCCTTCGATTTTGTCTCCCAAGATCGCGCCTCCAAAAAGCCCCAACATCGTTGCCGCTGCTTTGCCGTCACCTTTTCCAATGCTGTTGCCAATGGCGCCTCCAGCAATGGCTCCCATGGCTGCACCCGCCCCAGATTTAGGACCATTGACCGCGACTTGCTCATTGCTGCAAACCTGCCTTGGTGTTGCCACTTGTTGAACGATTGGGGTGGCAGAGACCACTCTCGCGACCTCTTGGGCTTGAGCTAGGGGTGTCAAGGCAATCACTGTGAGCGCCAAAAGTGAACTTGTGACGGGTTTGAGGGTTTTTTTCATGGGGTCTCCGCTGAGCATTCAATTAGATGTATGTTGGGGTAAAAGTGTCAATCTCAAGTCTCTAACTGGTAAAGCTTTGTGAATCAAGCATTTCTGCATGCATTCATTCTAGGTGAAGGTTTGATTTCACACCTGTGCTTTACTGCATAACGTTTTCCCACTCCTCGGGGTTGACGCCAATCACCAAATGTTTGGGCTCGACTTCAATCACGGGACGCTTGATGAGGGAAGGGTGAAGGGACATGGCTTGAATGGCCGTGGGGGCGTCTTGAACCAAAGATTGTTCACTCAAGGGCAATTGGCGCCATGTGGTCCCCTTTTTGTTGAGCACCACTTCCCAGCCCATGGTCTTGACCCAATGCTTTAAAGCGACCAAGGGAACGCCTTGTTTTTTGAAATCATGAAACTCATACTCCAAGCCTTGTTCCTCAATCCAAGTCCGTGCTTTTTTGACCGATTGGCAATTGGGGATACCGTAGACTTTGATATTTGGTTTTGTGCTCATGTTTAACTCTTAAATTTAGAATGGCAAGTGTAAAGCCAGTAAAGATTTGGGCTCAAAAGCGCCATGGCATACGCGGTACTTTGCTTGGCATATTTTATGTCGGTGCGTTTGTGTTTGTGGTGAACCTGGGTTTTGGTTAAAACCGCCCTTGATCGATTCCTTTGTTGTGATTTGGTCCATCTCTTGCGCTTGAAGGTGTCACAATGGCATGTTTCAGCGGTTCAACGTTTCAAAGAGAGAGTCAGCGTGTCAATGTCCTTGCAAGATTGGTTAAGTCAAATTGAGTCACTGCACCCCACGACCATCGACATGGGCTTGGAGAGGGTGAGTTTGGTGGCCAAGGCCATGGAAATCCAAATTCAGGTTCCCGTCTTCACGGTTGCGGGTACCAACGGGAAGGGGTCAACTTGCGCGATGCTTGAGGCCATTTTGTCGCAATCGGGCTACCGTGTTGGCTTGTACACATCTCCTCATTTGGTGGATTTTGTTGAGCGCTGTCGAATCCAAGAGGAATCGGTGAGCGAAGACTCACTCATTCAAGCTTTTGAATTTGTGGAGGCCAAGCGAGGGCAGGTGAGTTTGTCTTATTTTGAGTTCACCACCTTGGCGTTTCTTCATTTGCTCTCCAAGGCGGACTTGGATGTGATCATCTTAGAGGTGGGTTTGGGCGGGCGTTTGGATGCGGTCAATTGTGTCGATGCAGATTGCGCCATCATCACGAGCATTGACTTGGATCACATGGACTACTTGGGACCGGATCGCGAGAGCATTGGTTTTGAAAAAGCGGGGATCATGCGTGAAGCACGGACCGTGGTTGTGAGTGACCCTTTGCCCCCACAAAGTGTGTTGGATCATGCCCAAGCGCTGAACGCAGATCTATGGCTCTTTGGAAGAGATTTCAACTTCTCGGGTGACAAACAACAATGGGCTTGGAGGGGGCGCTCAAAGGGCTACAGTGGCTTGGCCTACCCAGCACTCAGAGGGGCCAACCAGCTCTTGAACGCCAGTGGAGTCTTGGCAGCGCTCACCTCACAAAGGGAGAAACTGCCCGTCACGGCTCAGGCGGTGAGAAATGGCTTGGCCATGGTCTCTTTGCCAGGACGCTTTCAAATTGTGCCTGGAACGCCTCAATTGGTCTTGGATGTGGCCCACAATCCTCATGCTGTGGCTGCGCTCACAGAAAATTTGGATGCCATGGGTTTCTTTCCCAACACTCATGTGGTGTTTGGTGCGATGAAGGACAAAGACGTCTTGTCCATCATGAAACGAATCGCACATTTGGTGGACGTTTGGTATTTTTGTGATTTGCCCACCTCCCGTGCCTTGACTGCTGCTCAACTTCACGAATTGTGGAGCGCCAATGCACCCCCAAGCACACAAAAGGCCTTTGTCTTTGAATCTGCAGTGACCGCTTTGAACCAAGCCATCTCCGATGCGACCCCCGCTGATAGAATCGTCGTGTTTGGTTCTTTTTACACGGTTGGTGCCGTTTTGGCTCATGGACTTCCCAAGCTAGACGCACCTCACATGGGTTCTTAAGCGCATGGCTTTCTTTAAATTTCGCGTTAACCATCAAGACGATCTCAATGCATCGGCCCCGCAAGGCCAGAGCATGGAAGTGCTCAGACGGCGAGTGCGTCATCGCCTGATTGGCACGGCCATATTGGTGCTCATAGCGGTCATTGGATTTCCCTTGATTTTTGACACTCAACCCAGGCCAGTGGCCTTGGATGTTGCCATCGATATTCCTGACAAAGCTCGAGTTGGGGTTCAAACCCCACCCACACCCCTTAAGAATTCACCCCTCACCAAATCTCAACCCCAAGCTGAGCCCATACCCAGTGAGCCGCCCATCAAGGATTTGTCTTCGGCCGCTGCTGCCCCTCAAAATGAGGCGATGAGCACCAAAGTCAAAGCCCCAAGTCCAGTGGCCTCTTCCCAAGTGCCCCCAGTGGTGGCCACTGCTCAGCCCGCTGCAGTCTCCTCACACCCTAAAGAGGCAACGCCTGCAGTGGGTGCGAAAACGATCAAACAAGCTGACAAAGCCGAGAGCATGAACGCGAAAGCTGGCCTTGACCCCAAAGAGGTCATTGTCCCTTCATCCAGCGCTTCAGTTGCTCAAAGTGTTGCTTCCTCCGAATCGAAAAAAGAAAAAGAAGCCTCGAGTAAGGAATCCTCAGTTGCAAAAGACAACAAGGATAAAAAAGATGCAGACAAGCCCAAGTCTGATTCGGCTCGATTTGTGATCCAAGTGGGAGCATTCACGGATGACCAAAAGGTCAAAGAGATCAGAGAAAAGCTTGAAAAAGCCAATTTGCACACGTTCACCCAAGTGGTGAGTGTCAAGGATGCCAAGAAAACACGAATTCGTTTGGGCCCCTTTCCAACCAAGGAGGAGGCTAACCACACGCTGAGCAAAGTTCATGCATTGGGCTACAACCCTTCACTGATCACCTTGCCATGACGGTCTTTGACTGGGTTGTCATTGCTTTGATTGTGTGGAGTTTTGCCAAAGGGTTTTGGATGGGTTTCATCAAAGAAGTCTTGTCCTTGATGGCTTGGATCTTGGGCTTGGTTTTTGCCGCTCTTTACGCAAGCGACCTTGGGGCTGCGTTGCCCCTGTCAGGGTCGAGCGAGGGCTTGAGAAATTTGATTGGCTTTGTGCTGATTTTTGTTTTGATCTCTGTGCTCATGAGCATTTTGGCCCGGATTCTGCGCCAAATGGTGAGCGCTGTTGGGCTTGGTTGGGCAGATCGATTGTTGGGAAGTGTTTTTGGTTTGTTGAAGACCGGATTGTTGCTGTTTTTGGTGACCTTGGTGGTGACTTCAACGCCTCTTGAGGAAATGGATTTTTGGCAGCAATCTTGGGCAGCCAAAGAATTAGAGCAAGCGTTTGGGGTTGTCAAACTCATGACCCCCATCGATTTAGGAAAGTATGTGACTTAATATGTGTGGAATTGTTGGCGTGATCTCAAACGCACCGGTCAATCAATTGATCTATGACGCACTTTTACTGCTCCAGCACCGCGGGCAAGACGCGGCTGGCATTGTCACTCAGTTGGACCAAAAGTTTTTCATGCACAAAGCCAAAGGCATGGTGAGGGACGTCTTTAGAACCCGAAACATGAGAGCGCTACCGGGTAACGCTGGACTTGGACAGGTTCGCTACCCCACAGCAGGCAATGCTTACAGTGAAGAGGAAGCGCAGCCCTTTTACGTGAACGCGCCATTTGGACTGGTTTTGGTTCACAACGGCAATTTGACGAACGCCAAAGCATTGAAGGCTGAACTCTTCTCAACTGACCACCGTCACATCAACACAGAGAGCGATTCTGAGGTGCTCTTGAATGTGTTGGCTCATGAGCTTGAAAAAACAACGCGCGGTTTGCCACTCGGTCCTCAAGACGTGTTTGCCGCTGTGAGAGGCGTGCACCAAAGGGTGAAAGGCTCTTACTCTGTGGTGGCCATGATTGCGGGTCATGGTATTTTGGCTTTCAGGGACCCTCACGGCATACGTCCATTGTGTTATGGCGTGAGCGAAGAGGGGGCCATCATGGTGGCAAGCGAATCCGTTGCCCTAGAAGGTACAGGTCACCCGATGGTGCGCGATGTGGCGCCTGGAGAAGCTTTGTTCATTGATTTGAAGGGAACTGTTCACTCGCAGTTGTGCAGTGACCAAGCGGTTTTGAACCCATGTATCTTTGAATTTGTCTATCTCGCACGTCCTGATTCGACATTAGACGGTATTTCGGTTTACCAAGCTCGTTTGAATTTGGGTGAGACGCTTGCCAAGAGGCTGGTCTCGCAAGTGCCACCCAGCGATATTGACGTCGTGATCCCCATTCCTGAATCCAGTAGACCCAGCGCCACTCAACTGGCGCACTTGATCGGCAAGCCCTACAGAGAGGGTTTTGTGAAAAACCGCTATGTTGGGCGCACTTTCATCATGCCTGGCCAAGGGGTTCGAAAGAAGTCGGTTCGCCAAAAGCTCAGCGTCATCAAAAGTGAATTCCAAGGTAGAAATGTCCTCTTGGTCGATGACTCCATTGTGCGGGGCACGACCTCTCGAGAAATTGTGATGATGGCCCGAGACGCGGGTGCAAAAAAAGTCTACTTGGCTTCGGCAGCTCCTCCCGTTCGATTTCCCAATGTGTACGGCATTGACATGCCCACGAACGAAGAGTTGGTGGCTCATGGCAAAAGCATTGAAGAGGTCAGAGCAATCATCGGTTGTGATGCTTTGATTTACCAAGATGTCGATGCGATGAAGCGTGCGGTGCTTCAAGCCAAGGGCGTCTCTTACCCTAACATCACAGGCTTTGATGCCTCTTGTTTCGATGGTGTTTATGTGACAGGCGATTTGAACGAAGCCGACATTGAGCGCATGAGCCAAGGACGAGTTGAGCAATCTAAATCAGCTGACAACTCGCGCTTATCCCTTCCCAACTTCAATGACGAGTGAGGTTCGAAAAATGACTCAAAAACCACTGCCCAAGGGGTTGCATTTGGATACATTGGCCGTGAGGTCAGCGGTTGATAAATCTCAGTACGGTGAAAACTCTGAGTCCTTGTACCTCACCTCTAGCTTCACACAACCCGATTGTGAGACCGCGGCCAGACGTTTTTCTGGACTCGAGGATGGCTTCATTTATTCTCGCTTCACCAACCCCACAGTGGCCAGCATGGAGATGCGCCTGGCTGCCATGGAGGGAGCAGAGGCCTGTATTGGAACTGCCAGTGGAATGGCTGCGGTTTTGCTGTTGTGCATGGGACTCTTAAAGAGCGGAGATCACGTTGTGTGTTCTCGCTCCGTGTTTGGATCCACCATCAAGCTGATTGCTTCTGAATTTGGGAAATTTGGAGTTGAGTCCACCTTCGTCTCCCAAACCGATCCACAAGAGTGGAGGGACGCCATCAGGGGTAGCACGAAGTTGCTTTTTGCCGAAACCCCAACGAACCCTCTGACCGAAGTTTGCGACATCAAAGTCTTGGCTGAAATTGCCCACAATGCTGGTGCTTATTTGGCGGTGGACAATTGCTTTTGCACTCCTGCGCTTCAAAAACCCATTGCACTTGGCGCAGACATCGTCGTTCATTCTGGGACCAAATATTTAGACGGTCAAGGGCGCGTGGTCGCGGGTGCCTTGTGTGCCACGGAGGCCATGGTGCGTGAGAAGTTCATTCCCGTCATGAGAAGTGCTGGCATGACCCTCTCTGCCTTCAATGCTTGGGTCGTGTTAAAGGGATTGGAGACCTTGGGGCTTCGAATGAAAGCGCAGTCAGAGCAAGCATTGGCTTTGGCCACCTGGTTGGAGGCTCATCCAAAGGTTGCACGGGTTTACTATCCCGGACTGGCGAGCCATCCTCAACACGCTTTGGCCATGTCTCAGCAAAGTGGACTGGGTGGTGCCGTTCTCTCCTTTGACGTGTTGGGTCAAACACCTGAGGAA
>CAIPII010000192.1 GCA_903865035.1 uncultured Burkholderiales bacterium
ACCAACCCTGGCTACGTTGTGGCTTTGAATTTACTTCCTCGCTCACCCCAGTGGTTGAGCGCTTTGAACGCCTCCCCCATGTACTTGGGACTGGACCTGAGGGGCGGTGTGCACTTCATTCTGCAAGTGGACATGCAAGCTGCGCTGTCCAAAAAAGCTGAAGCCCTCTCGGGTGACTTGAGAACGCAGTTGCGCGAGCAAAACATTCGCCACTCAGGCATCAGTCGCAATGGCTTTTCGGTCGAAGTCTTGTTTCACGACGAGGCGACTTTGGATGCTGCCAAAAAATGGATCGGTGACCAGTGGCCTGACCTGATCGCAACACAAAGCACGCAAGGCAGCGAGCTCAAACTTGCTTTGGCACTCAAACCCCAAGCGGCCAAAAAAGTCCAAGAACAAGCCATCAAACAAAACATCACCACCTTGCACAACCGAATCAATGAGCTTGGCGTAGCTGAGCCTGTGATTCAACAGCAAGGCATCGACCGAATCGTGGTTCAACTCCCTGGCGTTCAAGACACCGCCAAAGCCAAAGACATTTTGGGCCGCACTGCAACCCTTGAAATTCGTTTGGTCGATGATTCAAGCGAAGCCAAAAGTGCGGAACTCAGCCCCACAGCCAGCGTGCCCTTTGGCGATGAGCGCTACAGCGAGAGAAGCGGTCAATGGGTGGTGGTCAAGAAACAAGTGCTCTTAACGGGTGAGAACTTGACCGATGCTCAACCTGGCTTTGACAATCAAACCCAAGAGGCTGCCGTGCACCTCACCTTGGACGCCAAGGGAGCACGCATCTTCAGAGACATCACTCGCGAAAATGTAGGCAAACGAATGGCCATCATTTTGTTTGAAAAAGGCAAAGGCGAGGTGGTCACAGCCCCCGTGATCCGCTCTGAAATTGGTGGCGGTCGTGTTCAAATCTCAGGCCGCATGAGCACCATGGAGGCCAATGAAACGGCCCTTCTTTTGCGTGCAGGCTCGCTTGCCGCACCCATGGAGATCATAGAAGAGCGCACCATTGGACCCTCATTGGGTGCGGAGAACATCGCCAAAGGCTTCAACAGTGTGACCTGGGGATTTGTTGGCGTGGCCTCTTTCATGGTCATTTATTACATGCTCTTTGGACTCTTTTCGAGCATCGCTTTGGCCGTCAATTTGCTGCTTTTGGTGGCTTTGCTCTCGATGCTTCAAGCCACCCTCACACTCCCAGGCATGGCCGCCATGGCTTTGGTCTTGGGCATGGCCATTGATGCGAACGTTTTGATCAATGAACGTGTACGAGAAGAATTGCGCCAAGGTGTGCCACCCCAACAAGCCATCCATGCGGGCTACGACCGTGCGTGGGCCACCATTCTTGACTCCAACGTCACCACGCTCATTGCGGGCTTGGCCCTCTTGGCCTTTGGCTCAGGTCCGGTGAGAGGCTTTGCGGTTGTGCATTGCCTAGGGATCTTGACCAGCATGTTCTCCTCTGTCTTTTTCTCGCGCGGCTTGGTCAACCTTTGGTACGGAAGACAAAAGAAACTCAAAGGTGTCTCCATTGGAACCGTTTGGAAGCCAACATCCTCACTGCCCTCGGCTGAGTCAGAGGTTTGATGGCGCCTCCTTTGCCAGTGACACATTGCATTTAAGGTAACAAAAAATGGAATTCTTCAAAATTCGCCGTGACATTGCATTCATGCGACATGCATTGATCTTCAACTTGATTTCTTTGATCACGTTTTTGGCCGCTGTTTTCTTTCTCACCACCCGAGGCCTCAATCTCTCGGTTGAGTTCACAGGCGGCACCATCATGGAGGTCAATTACCCCCACGTGGTGGATTTGGACCTTGCACGACAACAAATCGCTGGTCTCGGTCTGAAAGACATTGAAATCCAAAATTTTGGCAGTGCACAAGACATCATGATCCGCTTGCCTGCGGCCAAAGGCCAAGCCAATGAAGAGCAAAACACACGCGTCATCAATGCCTTGAAACAAGCCGATGAGAGCGCTCAGGTGCGCAGAACCGAGTTTGTGGGACCCCAAGTGGGCGATGAGTTGGCACTCGATGGCCTCAAAGCACTGGCTTTCGTGATTTTAGGCATCATGCTGTATTTGGCCATTCGCTTTGAGTGGAAGTTCTCTGTGGCGGCCATCGTTGCCAACTTGCACGATGTGATCATCATCTTGGGCTTTTTTGCAGCCTTCCAGTGGGAGTTCTCCCTTCCCGTGCTTGCCGCCGTCTTGGCGGTGTTGGGTTATTCGGTGAATGAATCGGTGGTGATTTTTGACCGCATTCGCGAGAATTTCCGCCGCTTTCGCAAATTGAACACCACAGAGATCATCGACAACGCCATCACTTCCACCATGAGTCGCACCATCATCACCCACGGATGCACACAACTCATGGTCTTGTCCATGCTCTTCTTTGGCGGCCCCACCCTGCACTATTTTGCCCTGGCGCTCACCATTGGCATCTTGTTTGGCATTTACTCATCTGTCTTTGTGGCCGCTGCCATCGCCATGTGGTTGGGCATCAAACGCGAAGACCTCATGAAGCATGTGAAAAATGCAAACGACCCCGATGACCCCAACTCGGGTGCGGTGGTCTAAGAGACATTTGAAGATCCAAGTAAAAAGGCCATTTCAAAATGGCCTTTTTCAATTGCGCTTTGTCTTTTCTTCTACTCAATGAGCGACACGGTTTTCGGTGTCGCACAATTCATCCAAAATCAATGAATCGGGCTCAACCCCAGCACTCCAGTAAACCATCAAAACGATGATCTTCAAGTCATCCAAAGAAACGGGCCGTCCAGGAACTGCCATGGCACGGTCGACCACAATCTCTCGCATGCTGGCGGGCAAGACGCCAGCGGATTCCAAAAAGCTGATGAAGCCCAAACTATCGGCGCCCAAGTGATCTTGCTCTGCAATTGAGTAGACCCTCAAACTGTTGGGAGATTGCGCAGTGTTGGTGTGCTCGGGCAGGGGCTGTAAATCGATGCCGCGCGTTTGCGTGGAAGCCAAACTCAAACCAGCAAGCCACTGCAGCGCTTGCTCGATTTGTTCGGGGTCAAATCCAACCGCACTCAATTTGCGACTCAGGTGGGTGAGCTCGGGACATGCGTCACCGCGCCAATAATTTTCGTAAACGTACACCAAGACTTCAAACATGTGTTCAATATACCTCTTTTTTTGTACCCATCTGGATGACAGGGGAAACTGAACTGAAATTAGCCTGACTCAATTCTGCACCATTTTTAATGGTTTTAAAATATTAAATTATCGATGACAATCTTGCCATGGCTTTATTACCGATTCTTTGCTATCCCGACCCCAAGTTGCACACGGTGGCCAAACCCGTCACGCGCTTTGATGAGGCCCTCAAAACCACCATCGCCAACATGTTTGAAACCATGTACGAGGCCAAAGGCATTGGTTTGGCTGCCACTCAAGTTGATTTTCACGAACGCTTGATCGTTTTGGATGTGTCCGAGGAAAAGAACAAGCCCTTGGTGGTGATCAATCCCACCATTGTGAGCTCTAGCTCTGAACACATTGTGGGCGAAGAGGGATGCTTGTCTGTTCCAGGTGTGTATGACGAAGTCGAGAGGGCTCAAACCGTTGAGATCGCTTACCTTGATGAACACGGCCAATCTCAGCGTCTTGTGGCCCATGATTTGCTCTCGGTTTGCATCCAACACGAAATGGATCACCTCATGGGCCGTGTTTTTGTCGAGTACTTGTCTCCTTTGAAGCGCAACCGCATCAAAACCAAAATGATCAAAGCTCAACGCGAAGCTTCTCGCTCCTAGCATGCGGATCGCTTTTGCTGGAACGCCCGCCTTTGCTGAGCAAGCCCTCAAAGCTCTCTTTGAGAGTGGTCATGACATTGCACTCGTGCTCACCCAACCCGATCGAGCCGCTGGTCGCGGCTTGAAACTTCAACCCTCTGCGGTCAAGTCGTTCGCGCTCGAGCATCAGCTCCCCCTCATTCAGCCACAAAGCTTGCGCTTGGATGGGAAGTACCCCGATGATGCAAAAAAGGCACAAGAGGCCTTGCTCGGCGCCAACATTGACGTCATGGTTGTGGCCGCCTATGGGCTGCTTTTGCCCAAATGGGCTCTTGAGTTGCCCACTTTTGGATGCCTCAACATCCACGCGTCTTTGCTCCCTCGCTGGAGGGGTGCAGCCCCAATACAAAGGGCCATTGAAGCGGGAGACCCAGAAAGTGGTGTTTGCATCATGCAAATGATGGAAGGCCTAGACACGGGTCCTGTGTTGCTGCGTGCACATGACTCGATTGGCCCCTTGGACACCTCAGCAACGCTTTTGTCTCGGTTGACTCAAATCGGTTGCACGCTCATTGTTCAAGCCGTGAGAGACTTGCCCACGCTCGAGCCCAAAGCGCAAGATGAGCAAGGGGTCACCTATGCCCACAAAATCACCAAAGAAGAAACACATTTGTCTTGGGATCAAAGTGCCATCACCCTTGAGCGAAAAATCCGCGCCTTCAACCCCTCCCCAGGAACCCATTTTCCTTGGGGCCTTTTTGACTCACCGAGCTTGAAGGTTTGGCAAGCCATGGCCATTTTGTCTGACACCACTCCCAAGCCCAATGCCCTGCGTGGTCTTGTGTTGGAGGTCTCCCCTGCAGGCATTGACGTGCAATGTGGTCAGGGTGTCTTGCGTCTCACTGAGCTTCAATTGGCGGGCCACAAGCGCATGAGCTGCGAGGCTTTTTTGGTGGGACACCCCGTGAGAGCGGGTGATCAATTGGCGCATTTGACCAAGGACTGAGTCCGAGCTGCGCTTGAGTTTTTAAGTCGTAAAATGTGTCTCTTTTGTGAAAGTGAACTTGAGAGCATGCTTCATCTCTCAAGCCAGTTTTCCCCAACCTTTTGCCCGAGCACACACCCTCATGGAATTCCTTCGTTTCTCTGACCTTTGCCAATCGGGTCAAGTGCGCAACAAACGCGTTTTCATCCGAGCCGATTTGAATGTACCTCAAGACGGCAACGGTCACATCACCGAGGACACCCGCATCAAAGCCTCAGTGCCTTGCATCAACATGGCCCTTGAGGCAGGTGCAAGCGTCATGCTCACCTCTCACTTGGGCCGCCCCGTTGAGGGCCATTGGAGCGCAGACATCTCTCTCAAACCCGTTGCCGATCGTTTGAGCGAATTGATGGGTCGTCCCATTCCTTTGGTGAAAGATTGGGTCAATGGCGTCACCCTCAAGGCGGGGGAAGTGGTCTTGCTGGAGAACTGCAGGGTCAACGTCGGTGAAAAATCAAACGATTCCACCCTGTCTCAACACATGGCCAATTTGTGTGACATTTTCGTTCACGACGCTTTTGGCACAGCACACCGAGCAGAGGCGAGCACTTACGGCATTGCGCAATATGCAAAGGTCGCCTGCGCTGGTCCACTCCTCACCGCCGAGATCGATGCCATCTCACGTGCCCTCACACAACCCCATCGCCCATTGGCCGCCATTGTGGCGGGCTCCAAGGTCTCAACCAAGCTCTCCATCTTGAACGCATTGGCGCAAAAAGTGGACCAACTCATCGTTGGGGGCGGCATTGCCAACACGTTCATGCTCGCCAGTGGATTGCCCATTGGCAAGAGCCTTTATGAAGCGAATTTGTTGGATGAAGCCAAAAAAGTCATTCGAACCATGAAAGATCGTGGGGCCGAAGTGCCCATTCCTCTTGATGTGGTCGTTGCCCACAAATTCTCACCCGATGCAGTGGCAACGGTGAAAGAAGCAAAAGATGTTGCCGATGACGACTTGATTTTGGACATCGGTCCACAAACCACAGCGCACTTGGCCAAGCAGCTCCTGAGCGCTGGCACCATCGTGTGGAATGGACCTGTTGGCGTGTTCGAGTTCGACGCCTTCTCCAAAGGCACCGAGGGAATTGCCAAAGCCATCGCGGCCTCCAGTGCCTTTAGCCTTGCGGGAGGAGGCGACACATTGGCCGCCATCGCCAAGTACGGCTTGACCGACCAAATCGACTACATCTCCACCGGAGGGGGTGCATTCCTAGAAGTGCTCGAAGGCAAAACACTTCCCGCTTTTGAGATTTTGGCCAAACGCTCAAAAGGTTGAGGCGAAAAAAAAGCTTCACCTTTTGGGGTGAAGCCGATTCAAAGCGACCTTGAGTCAATGGGCCCACAGCAGTGGGCCACGCATCAAACAGGCAACGCTGCAGGCGTTGATGTGGGATGACCCTGGTAATCGGTCCAGCAACGCTCTTTGAAGTCATAGAGCTTGCATCGCTTGGCCGTCTCAAAATACCAAGACCATGAGAAAGGCTGAACAATGATGCGCTCTGGCAGCAGTTCTTCCAGTTTGCTTTGCGCTTGCTTGAGCTTGTACAAAGGGATGCTCATGTCAACGTGGTGAGCGGTGTGCTCCATGATGTGATGCATCAGCGCACCAATGTTAAAGGGAAATGTCAAATGAACAGTGGTCGATACAAAGGGTTGAGCTTTGGACCATGCTGAGCGGTCATCGTGCCAAGACACGCGAACGTGGGTGTGGTGAACATAAACCACGAAACCAATCATCGCACACCAAAACAAGAACGGTATGACAAAACTAAAGAGAACGGTGAGCGCGAAAGATTGACCTGTCGCATCGGCCAACACCCACAACACGCCAAACCACAAAAGCGCAAAGGCAGAAACCAACAGATTGTCTTTGATGAAGATGGGGCGACGTGTAGGCATGTTTTTCTTGTTTGGAAAGAACATTTTGTTCCACCAAATTTCAATCATGTAGTAAAGCCCGGGTGCCCATCCACTGCGGTAAATGCGGTCCAACGCTTTTTGAGCCACGCTGGCTTGTTCATATTCGGTTTTGGTGAGTGGGGCCCACACGAAATCAAAACCTTTCAAATTGGTGTAACCGTGGTGTACCACGTTGTGGCCAATGTCCCACAAACTAAAGGGTGTGAGTGAGGGCAAGAAAGCGATGCGTCCCACCCACTTGTTGAGCGTTCTGTGGGGCGTCAAGCTTTGATGACAAGCATCGTGACCAATGATGAACAAGCGCCCGATGGTGAATCCCGCAGCCAGCGCACAAAGAAGCTTCAATCCCCAATTGGAAAAATAAATGGTTCCCGCTGTGAGCGACATCCAAATGCAATAGTCCATCACCAAGATGGCCAATGCGTTCAACGTGGTGCGCCCAGACAAAGGAATCAACCACTCGCGGATGATCTTCCTGTGGGGCATGGGTTCAGACAAGGGGATGGGCGTTTCTAGAGTTTTCATCGAAATTTTTTTGGTCCACCAGGCACGAAACTGTTCAAAAAACACAGCTCGCACCATTGAAATTGAAATCCGTTTTGATTCGGTCCGCCCCGAAAATGAAGCCTTTTTACACATCCATTTACAAAGCCAATCAATTATCCTACCTCTTCACAAAAAGGACAAATGACCTGAATCAAGCGTGTCTATGAGAAAGGGCTATTGAACACCCAAAAGAATGCTTTTGTATTCATTGTGTGGCTTTTTGATGCCAAATTCAATCACATAGAAGACATTATTCATGTGAATTGCGAGACCTTTGCCCACCACTTTGCTTTGAACGCCACATCCATTCTTCCTCCTTGAGCGCTTGAGCGGCTGCTCGATTTTGACGCTTTCGTGTGACAATTGAACCCATGACCACTCCAAAAAACCCTCTACAACGCGCCACCAAAATTGTGGCGACCCTAGGCCCCGCCTCCAGTGATGCGCACATCATCGAGGAGATGATTCGACAAGGCGTGAACGTGGTTCGCTTGAACTTCTCCCACGGCACAGCCCAAGACCACATTGATCGCGCACGACTGGTTCGTGAGGTCTCCTCACGGGTTGGCAGCGAGGTGGCCATCATGGCCGACTTGCAAGGCCCCAAAATTCGCGTGGGTAAATTTGAGAACGGCAAAGTTCAATTGATCCCCGGAGAGCCCTTTGTGCTTGACGCCTCCATGAGCGCCCTTGGAAACGCCAACGGAGTAGGACTGGACTACAAAGAGTTGCCCCGCGACGTGCGCGCTGGAGACACCCTCCTCTTGAACGACGGATTGATCGTGTTGGAAGTGATCAAAGTGGTCGCTGAGCAGGTTCACACCCGAGTGGTCTTGGGCGGAGAGTTGTCCAACAACAAAGGCATCAACAAAAAGGGAGGCGGCCTCACGGCTCCTGCGCTCACGGCCAAAGACATGGAAGACATCAAAACCGCCATGAGCTTTCAAGCCGATTACGTGGCCGTGAGTTTTCCCAAAACAGCCACCGACATGGAGCTTGCCAGACAGCTCGCCAATGTGGCTGCGGCCCAATACAAACACAAGCCCGCACTGATTGCAAAAATTGAACGTGCCGAAGCCATACCCCACTTGGAGGAGATTTTGCGCGCAAGCGACGGCATCATGGTCGCACGTGGCGATTTGGCCGTGGAGGTGGGCAACGCTGCAGTACCCGCCCTTCAAAAGCACATGATTCGCCGCGCCCGAGCACACGACAAAGTCGTGATCACAGCCACGCAAATGATGGAGAGCATGATCACCAACCCCGTGCCCACCCGGGCAGAGGTGAGCGATGTGGCCAACGCGGTGCTCGATGGCACAGATGCTGTGATGCTCAGTGCAGAGACCGCGAGTGGCAAGTTCCCCATCGAGACCGTGATCGAAATGGCGCAAATTTGCCAAGCTGCTGAGAGCGCAGAGCTCGTTGAACTCGACCAAGACTTCAGCGGCAAAACATTCGATCGCATCGACCAAACCATTGCCATGGGCGCCTTGTTCACGGCCCACCACCTCGAGGCCAAGGCATTGGTTGCACTCACCGAGTCTGGATCGACCGCGCTTTGGATGAGCCGACACCGAATCCACATCCCCATCTACGCCCTCACCAGCAAACTGAGCACGCAGCGCAAAATGGCCATTTATCGAAATGTGACGCCCCTTTTGATGGACACGAGCACCGATCGCGACACGGCTCTTGAACAAGCGGCCAACCACCTCAAAAACATGCATGTGGTGCAAAAGGGTGACACCTATTGCATCACCTGCGGTGAACCCATGGGCTCACCGGGCGGGACGAATATGCTGAAGATTTGCCAAATGGATTGATGCTTAAAGCCCCCCGGCTTGAAGCCCTATTTGGCTCGGTCTTGCTCCGCACTAAAATTTAAAACTTATCGCATTAAAATGCGCTTTTGACCCAACACACATCAGGATAAAAAAATGGCTCTCGTCACCATGCGCGAACTCCTTGACCATGCAGCCGTCAAGGGCTATGGCATCCCAGCTTTCAATGTCAACAATCTCGAACAAGTTCAAGCGATCATGGAAGCCGCCGATGAAACGGGTTCACCTGTGATCATGCAAGCGAGTGCGGGTGCCAGAAAATACGCTGGTGAAGTGTTTTTGAAGCGCTTGATCCAAGCCGCCATTGAAACCTATCCACACATTCCAGTGGTCATGCACCAAGACCATGGCCAAAGTCCAGATGTTTGCCAAGGCGCCATCAATTTGGGCTTCTCATCGGTCATGATGGATGGCAGTTTGATGCAAGATGGCAAAACCATCGCCAGCTTTGAGTACAACGTTGACGTGACACAAAAAGTGGTCGCACTCGCGCACCGCGTGGGGGTCACGGTTGAGGGCGAGCTGGGTTGTTTGGGCTCCTTGGAGACCATGAAGGGCGACAAAGAAGATGGACACGGCACCGACGACACCCTCACCAAAGAGCAACTCTTGACCGACCCCGAACAAGCGGCTGAATTCGTGAAAAAGACGCAAATCGATGCATTGGCCATTGCGATTGGAACCAGCCACGGGGCTTATAAATTCTCACGGGTTCCGACCGGTGACATTTTGGCCATTGATCGCATCAAAGAAATTCATGCTCGCATTCCCAACACCCACTTGGTCATGCACGGCAGCTCCAGCGTGCCTCAAGACATTTTGAAAAAAATCCGTGAGTTCGGCGGAGAAATGAAAGAAACATACGGCGTGCCTGTCAAAGAAATTCAAGAAGCCATCAAGTACGGCGTGCGCAAAATCAACATCGACACCGACATTCGCTTGGCCATGACAGCCGCTGTGCGCGAATTCATGAAAGAAAACCCCTCCAAGTTTGACCCCCGAGAGTTCCTCAAACCCGCCAAACTTGCAGCCAAAGCTTTGTGCAAAGAGCGCTACTTGCAATTCGGCTGTGAAGGTCAAGGCTCAAAGATCAAAGGTGAGTCACTCCCCTTTGTGGCCGCCAAGTACAGCAGCGGACACCTGTCTCAAGTCGTCTCCTGACTGGCCCTGAGCTCAGCCACAAAAGACCTATACCCTCCCCCTTTGGCAAAGAACTCTGCCAAAGGGCTCAGCGCCTGTCCTCCTGGTCCTTGACCCTCAGGCCTTTGCTTCCCCACTTTCTTTGGAGCCGTTCATGAGCACCACACGCGCACTGCACACCTCTGAGCTGAAAAGCCTCTCCCTTTTGGCCAGGGGCAAAGTTCGTGACAACTACGCTGTGGGTGACCAACAAATTCTCATGCTCGCCAGTGACCGCATCAGCGCTTTTGATGTCATCATGAATGAGCCCATTCCAGGCAAAGGTGAACTCCTCACCAAAATGGCCTTGTTTTGGTTTGATCAGCTCTCTGATGTGATCCCCAATCACCTCACCCATCTCTCCCCCGAAAGTGTTGTGAGTGCCGATGAAAAGGAGCTGGTGAATTCCCGCGCCATGCTGGTCAAACGCCTGCGCCCCTTGCCCATTGAAGCAGTCGTGAGAGGCTATTTGGCGGGCAGCGCTTGGCAAGAGTACCAAGTTTCGCAAACCGTTTGCGGGATTGCTTTGCCCCAAGGGCTGCTCAATGCGAGCGCCTTGCCCGAGCCCATTTTTACGCCGGCCACCAAGGCAGAAATGGGCGAACACGATGAAAACATTTCATTTGAAGTGATGGCTCAAAAAGTGGGCTTGGACCTTGCTGAAAAGGTTCGCTCCGTGAGCTTGAAGCTCTACATCAAAGCGCGAGACATCGCACTTGCAAAAGGCATCATCATTGCTGACACCAAGTTTGAGTTTGGCCTTGATGAAAACGACCAATTGGTTTTGATGGATGAGGTTCTCACCCCTGACTCCTCACGCTATTGGCCTCAAAGCTCCTACGCACCTGGTCAAAATCCACCCAGCTTTGACAAACAATTCTTGCGCGACTGGTTGGAGAGCGTGCGCATCGATGGCAAGCCTTGGAACAAAGAGGCTCCCGCGCCAGCACTTCCTACAGAAGTGATTGAGCAAACCGCGCAAAAGTACAACGAAGTGTGGACTCGCTTGAGTGCGCCCTGATCTCCTCGCTCTTTCACGCTTCAACCCCTCGAACTCAAGACGCCATCAAAGCCCTCAATTCAGCGCCATGCTGAGTTTTCTGCGGTATCGGCTCACAAGCTCCGCTTGAGGATCCATTTGCGCATTCACATGTCCAGCCAACTCGATCCCTCCCTTGGATTTGTTGGCCTCTGAGTCGTTTGTTTTGGGCTTGGGAGGCGTCATGAGCTCCAATATCGCCACATACAAGCGTCTTGCGATTTGATCGCTCCAGGCTTTGTCGCGCATCACGATTTCAAGCAACTCATCCATGGCGCGGGTCATCTCTTGAGCGACCACCAAACTTCTGGCAAAACCCAAACGAACTTCAAAATCTCTCTTATCTTTGGCCAAATGAGCTTCATATTGCTCAGTGGTCCAAGCGCCCTTGGGGTCGTTTGTGACGTACTGAAAACACCCCAGCCAATGGTGCAAAGCATCAAAGCGCAACTGAAGTGGGATTTGAGCCATGGCTGGTGCCAAGGCCGCTTGAGCCGCCTCCAACTCACCCGCTTTGATGAGCAACTTGGCGTAGTCATAACGCGCATCGTCGTTGGCTGGGTTGATGGCCAACGCTTCTTGTAACTTCAAGAGTGCCGCCTCCTCATCTCCTTCGCCGATCAAGGCTTGCGCCTCTTGGGCTTCTTCGAGTGCGATCAACTCGTCCACTGAAGGCAAATGCTTGTCCAAGAAGGCCTTGATTTGGCCCTCGGTTTGTGCTCCCATGAACCCATCCACAGGACGCCCGCCCATGAGCAAAATACATGTGGGAATGCTTCGGATGCCAAAGGCTTGAGCGAGTTGCTGCTCCTCATCGGAGTTGATCTTGACCAATTTAAAGCGCCCTTGGTAATCCTCCTCCAACTTTTCCAGCAAAGGACCGATCGTTTTGCAAGGCCCACACCATGGAGCCCAAAAATCCACCAAAACAGGCGTTTCTTGTGAAGCAGCAATGACTTCTGTTTCGAAATTTTCTACCGTGACATCTAACATTTGAAAAGCACTCCTCACAAAAACCGTAAAATCACACTTTGTGCATTTCTGCACGCTTTAGGCCGCAACACAATGACACACCCCATTATCGGCGTCGTCATGGGCTCCCAATCGGATTGGGAGACCATGCAACACGCTTGTGAGATTTTGCACGACTTTCAAATTCCCTTTGAGTCCCGCGTGCTATCGGCCCATCGCATGCCAGACGACATGTTTGCCTATGCCCAAGCGGCAAATGCCAATGGTCTAAAAGCCATTATCGCTGGTGCAGGAGGTGCCGCTCACTTGCCCGGCATGTTGGCGGCCAAAACCACCGTACCCGTGCTTGGAGTCCCTGTGGCCTCCAAACACCTCCAAGGGCAGGACTCTTTGCTGAGCATTGTGCAAATGCCAAAAGGCATTCCCGTGGCCACATTTGCCATTGGAGTGGCTGGAGCAGCCAACGCCGCGCTCTTTGCGGTGAGCATGCTGGCCTTGCACAACCCCTCTTTGCTTGCAAAGCTTGAAGCCTTTCGCAAGTCTCAAACCGATGCGGCACAAAGCTCTGTCTTGCCTCAGCTCGCATGACCCTTCACAACGAACCAGCACATCAAACGCCTTTCTTGCCACCTGCATGCTTGGGCGTCATGGGTGGCGGGCAACTGGCTCGCATGTTCATTCAAGCGGCTCACCAACTGGGCTATCAAACCGCTGTGCTTGACCCCGATCCCACTTGCCCCGCTGCGGCACTCACCCACCACTTTGTTCACACAAAGTACGACGACCCCAAGGGATTGCAACACCTCGCGGAGTTGAGCGTTGCGGTGACCACCGAATTTGAAAATGTTCCTCAGTCCTGCCTTGAAACGTTGGCCCAAACTCGCTGGGTGAGCCCGCCCTCCAAAGCCGTTGGTGTCTCACAGGACCGAGCACTCGAGAAAGCCGCCATCACCCAGGCCGGCTTTGAAGTTGCCCCATACCAGGTCTTGTCAGACGGCTCACAGGTGAATGAAGAAACCCAAAAACTGTTGCCTGGTATTTTGAAGACCACCCGCATGGGCTATGACGGCAAAGGCCAACAAAGGCTCAAGACCCTGGAGGACTTGCACTCGGCGCTGAATGCAGCGAGCAAGGGCTTGGGTTCACCCACCTTCGTTTTGGAAAAACAACTCCCCCTCTTGACCGAATGCTCTGTTGTGATCGCCAGGTCTTTTGATGACCATGTCGTGCATTTACCCGTGCAACTCAACGTCCATCGTGGGGGCATTTTGTTCTCCACCACCGTCATTCCCAATTGGATTGATTCGGCCCTGAGTGATGAACTCATCCACGCCAGCACCGAATTGGCCAGGGCTTTGAATTATGTCGGTGTTTTGTGCGTTGAGTTCTTTGTCCTTCAAAACGATCACACCAGCACAGACCCGAAATTTCACTGGGTCATCAACGAAATTGCACCTCGACCCCACAACAGCGCCCACCACAGTTTGAACTCTTGCAGCATCTCTCAGTTTGAGCTCCAAGTGCGCACACTGGCCAAACTTCCCCTGACCCAACCCACGCAACACAGCCCCTGTTTGATGCTCAACTTGATGGGTGAGATGTGGCTTGGGGGGCCAAGCACTTCAAATGAAATGCGACAACAGACCGAACCCCCTTGGGCCGACATTTTGAGCCTACCTGGAACGCACTTGCATTTGTACGGCAAACAAGAAGCGCGCGTGGGCCGAAAAATGGGGCACCTCAACATCACCGCTCTTGATGCCTCAACGGCTTTGCAGACCTTCAACGCCTGTTGCAAAATTTTAGGGGTCGATCCCGGCATTCACAAGCCATTGATGTTTGGGGCACCATGATCGTTGCCAATCCAAGCCTTCAAGCCTTGCAAGAGGCCGCACAATTGCTCAAAAGCGGCGCTCTCGTTGCCTTTCCCACCGAAACCGTCTATGGCTTGGGTGCAGACGCACTCAACCCATCAGGTGTGGCTCAAATCTTTGATCTCAAAGGCAGACCCAAAGACCATCCCTTGATCGTGCACTTGGCCTCGGCCCAAGAGGTGCATCACTTTGCGCTGGACATTCCTGCATTCGCAACCGAGCTCATGCACCATTTTTGGCCGGGTCCCTTGACCTTGATCCTCAAGAGAAAAGAGGGCGTGGGCCTTGATGCAAGCGGCCAGCAGCCCACCATTGGCTTGAGGGTGCCCAATCACCCGCTTGCGCTGGATCTCTTGAAAGAGGCCTTGAGCCTTGGCGTGATGGGCATTGCCGCACCCAGTGCCAATCGGTTCGGCCGCGTGAGCCCCACCCAAGCGCAACATGTGCTCGATGAGTTTGGTGAGTCCTTGTTCATTTTGGACGGAGGCGCGTGTGACATTGGAATTGAATCCACGATCGTGGACTGCACACGTGGCTCACCCATCATCTTGCGCCCCGGCCAATTGCTCGCCAAAGACATTGAGCGCTTTGCTCCAAATGAGCTTCGCTTGATGAGCCCAGAGGACTCTCAAAACGCACAGCTCCCCGCTCAAAAAGCCGCCCCCAAAGCATCTGGCACTTTGTTGTCCCACTACGCGCCAAAGGCACGAGTGCGCTTGATGAGCCCAGAGGACTTGCAAAACGCACAGCAAAGCGCGCCACCTGCAAATTTGGCGCTTTGGACCCATCGCCCCCTGACGCCCTCCGCTTTGGATCCTTCAAGCTCGAATCCCCCCGTTTGGAGAGCCATGCCTTCATCCGCCCAGGCCTGCGCGCACGAGCTCTTTGCCACCCTCAGGGCCTTTGATGGCATGGGAGTGTCTGAAATTTGGATCCAATTGCCACCCAATGAACCCGAGTGGCAAGGGGTGCTTGACCGATTGCGCCGCGCGGCACACGCTTGACGACAAGAGCCTGACTTGTCCGTTAAACTACTCCCCAATACTAGGAATTGCCTCACCATGATTAAATCCGCCAGCGGTTTGAGCCGCGTCGTTCAAAGCACCCTGATCTTTGTCTTGATCACACTCCTTTGTGGATGTGGTGCAAGCTCGAAAATCGATGAATTCATGCCCACTCGCATCGTGAGCGTTGGCGACGAGCTGAGCTATCAAGGCAGTGCAGCCAATGCCTATGGCGATCGCATGAGCGTGAATGGGGACGGCACCGTGAACAATTGGATCGTCGAATTGGCCACAGATTACGGCATCACCTTTGACCCCGCAGCCACAGGCTTTGCCAAACCCAAAGCGCGGGTTGCCGATTTACCCGCCCAGCTCAATGGCTTTGTGCCCCAAGCTGGTGACATGCTCGTCATTCAAGGCGGCAACAACGACATCTTGTTTCACACCAAAGCTGTGATCAACAAAACCGAGACCCCCGCTCAAGCTTTGAGCACCATGACCACCTTGGGCACCACTTTCCAGCTTTTTGCGCGTGGACAGTTGAGCAACTTTTCACACATCCTGATTTTGAACATCAACGATCTCAAAGGCAGCCCCTTTGCTCAAAACAACGCCGCTGCTTTTGCCGCCGCTTGGCCCTCCTACACGGGTGGCATCACGCAGTTCATTTTGGATCTGACTCGCGCCTACAACACCTCCATCATCAGCAATGCGGGCAGCTACGCCTCCGGTCAAGGTGTGAGACTCTTTGATGCTGAAGGCCTTCTTTTGACAGCCGATCTGCAAGGCTATGGCATCACCACAGCCGGCCTCACCTTGGGCGCCTGCCCAGGCTTGAATGTTGGTCTGGCTTGTAACTTTGACCCCATCTCATCGACCGGTACCGCTGATCCCAACTACGTGGGTTACCTCTACGCGGATGACACCAACCTCACGCCCGTTGCCCATCGCTTGCTTGGCAACTTGGCCTACACCTTCCTCAGAAGCCCCAAGGGCTGGTGACGACTCGATGAGCCCCTTTGTGGGGGTTCATTGTTCCGCCACCCAATTCACAAGAGCATCCAAAACACCCCTGGCCGAGTTTGCTTTGGGGTCGTTGATCATCGCCACCACAATGTAACGAGCGCCTCTTGGGGTTTGTACAAATCCTGCGATGCCCACCGCATCTTTCAAGCTTCCTGTTTTCAAGTGCGCCATCACCCCCAAGCCACTTCTCTCCAGCGTTCCCTCTTGGGCAACGCTAGGCAATGAAGCGACAAACTCAGGCATCCAAGGCGATCTCCACGCCAACTCAAGCACATCGGCCAAGCCACTGGCCGTGATGCTCTCGCTTCGACTCAAACCAGAGCCTTTGTCAATCACGGCAAGCGGGTTGGTTTTGGGCATGTTGAGGCTCCACCAAGACTTGACCCTTTCTTGTGATTGCTCAAAGCTTGCTGGCCTTGCCGCACCCAAACTCAAACTCAAAAAAAGCTGCTGGGCCATCACGTTGTTGGAGAACTTGTTCATGTCCCTGATGACCTGAGCCAAAGTGCTGGAATTCTCCACCCACAAAGGCTTGAGTGCGGCAGGCACAAGCCCCAAACGCACTTTTCCACTCACTGTGCCGCCAAGCGCCTGCCACATCCCTCCCAAAGCTCGCTCGGTGTATTCCTCGGGCTTTGGATAGGCCAAGGGCCAGATGCGTTCCTGACACTCACTGGCGTAAACGCCTTTGAATTGAAGCGTGCTTGGGTTGTCAAAGTTCGCCTTCAAAGCCGCCCTGTAGTCGGTGCAAGGACCTTTGACCAGGGGCACAGTGGCTTGCACCGAAACACCCTGCATCGGCGGCTGAACTTGAACTCGTGCAACACCGGCTTGCAGGTCTGGAATGAAAGTGATCAGCAAGGCGTTGAAGTTGATCAAAAGAGCATCGGCACCCACGTTGTAGGGGCGCAAAGGTTGATCATCAAAAGCCCCGGGGTCTTGGCTCACGGTCTCAAACACACTCTTGTCCAAGACCAAGTCGCCTTGAATGCGTTTGATGCCAAAGGCCCTGAGTTTTTGCATCATCTTCCACGCCACATCCAAAGTCAATTTCGGATCCCCTCCACCTTTGATGTAGACGTTGCCCTCAAGCACACCGTCGCCCTTGAGCTCCCCTTCTTTGTAAAAGGCGGTCTTCCAAGTGAAGCCTGGGCCCAACTGGTCCAGCGCCACTTGTGTCGTCAAAAGCTTCATGAGGGATGCCGGAGTCCTGAGCACATCGGAGTGGTGAGCGAGCAAAGGACTGGCCTGTGGTGCTCCTGCTTTGGGCAAATCCAATGATCGCACCACTGCACTCAAGCTGCTCTCAGGCAGTCCCACTTTTTTGAGTTGCACCTCAACACTTGCGGGCAAGTTTTGACCCAAGGCAAAGGCGTGAACCAACACCGCGCTCAGCACCAGCGCAATCGATCTCCTCGACCTTAAAATCAAGGACCGACACAATCGGCCAAGCCCACTGTTCGCGCCCAAAAGACTTCGCATCGGTACTGCCCCCCTTTGGAAGAAACTCACGATAATTGCACAATGAACTTTCTTTGCACCGACACCAGCACCGACGCCATGTCCATCAGCATCAACCGGGGTGATGAACACTTTGCGTTCGAAGCCGTGGGTGCCCCCAAGTCCTCAGACCTGATCATCTCACACTGTCTTGAAGGACTCCAAACTTTGGGACTGGCTTGGAGCGATCTCTCGGCCTTGGTGTACAACCAAGGACCCGGATCCTTCACGGGACTGAGAACCTCGTGCGCCGTTTTGCAAGGCTTCTCTTTGGTTCATGGTTTGCCTTGCCTGGGCTTTTCTTCTTTGCTGGTCTTGGCCCAACAAGCGCTGGCCAAAGCGCCACATGCTGAGCGCTTTCTGTGTGTTTTGGATGCCCGCATGGGTGAAATTTATTGGGCCGCCTATGAGTGGCTTGATGGCAATTGGGTCCTTCACATCGAGCCAAGGGTCGGGGACCCCAACTCCATTGAACTCCCACTCGCCTGGCAAGCGCAAGATGCGAGTGAGGTTTGGTGGGTGGGGCACACCCACCTTGAGTCACTGAGCAATTTGCAAAAAGCGCATCCCTGTTTGCACCTCAACCCTCACGCAAGTGGCCTCACTGCTTTGGCCAAACTCCATGGCGAACTGGGACCCAAAGCCACCTGGGCTCACAGCGGCGCAGCCGTTCCGCTTTATGTCAGAAACCAAGTCGCACAAACCACCGCTGAACGACAAAAAGCCCAAAGCCTCTCTTGAACCAGGCCGCCTTGAAGTCCATGCAAGACCCACCCAGCCATTCCCTCACTTTGGTGCCTCTGAGCGAGGAGCACCTCGATGAGCTGCTGCGCATGGAACAGTCCATCTATTCAAACCCTTGGAGTCGTGGCAATTTTGTGGACGCGCTCAAGCACAACAATTGGTGCTACCTCTTGATGAAAGAATCCACCCTCTTGGGCTATTTTGTGGCGATGATGGGCTTTCAAGAGGTTCACCTCTTGAACATCACCGTCTCCAAAGATCACCAAGGCCAAGGCTTGGGCCTTTATCTCTTGGAGAGCGTCAAAATGCTCTCCAAAACCGTTCAAGCCCAATGGATTTGGCTGGAAGTGAGGGTGAGCAACTCAAGAGCCATCGAGGTCTACAAAACCTTTGGGTTTCAAAGGGTGGGGGAGCGTAAAAATTATTACCCCCTGCGCCCAGGCATTCGTGAGGACGCTATGATCATGAGTCTGAGACTTTGAACCCATGACCCTGAACCTCACCCCCAGGCGCGACGCCATGCTGCAAGAAATGGGCATCGTGCTGTTTGCGCGCAGCCCCAATCCCCGCGCTCAAGCTCCTTTGGCACGGGTTTCAAGCGCACCCTTGCGAATGTCACCCAAGGCCAGCACGCCAAGCCCTGAGCCCAAAATCTCTAGGCCCCTTGGCGCGAGCCTTGCCTCTGCCCCAACCTCAGAGGCCTCAAGTGCAGTGAGCAAGCCCTTGGTTTCTTCTCCTGCAAAGCCTTTGCCCGATCTTCAAACCCTCTCTTGGAGCGATTTGAACGCTTGTGTCGCCTCTTGCGATCAATGCCACTTGGGCCCACAAGCACCGGCCAGACACTTTGGCTCAAAACCCCTAGGAGCCTCCTCCTCGCCAATCGATGATCAGCCTCAAGAGGTTTCTTGGCTGGTGGTCTCTGATGCCCCCAAATTGGGCCTGGACAACCAAGCCCATGTTTTCAATGCAGCCAGCCAACCTCTTTTTGGACAATTCTTCAAAGCGCTCGAGTCGACGTCGCCGCCCTCTAAACCCTGGGGTGAGACGGTCTACCTCACATCGGCTCTCAAATGCGTGCCCCTCAAACACGAGGACGCCTTGGGCGAAGAAAGCCTGGTGTGCTTGAGCTTCTTGCGCGAACAAATTCGCCGCTTAAAACCCAAAGTCTTGGTCGTCATGGGCCGCGTCGCAGCTCAAATCCTCTTGGCCGGCACCCCAGAACACCTTCAACCCTTGGGCCGACTCAGGGGAAAAATCCTCTCCTTTGAAGGCACACCCATGGTGGTGACCTACTCTCCAGAATTCTTACTTCATGCCCAACCAGACAAAGCGCTTTGTTGGGAAGATCTGTGCTTGGCACAATCCATCGAGGCCCAATCCGCATGACTTTCATTGAACAACTGCGCCACGCCAGAACCATCAACCATTCCATGTTGTGCGTGGGCTTGGATCCTGAACCCAACAAATTTCCCCATGCCTGGCACGCCAATCCAGGAAAGATTTTTGATTTTTGCGCATCCATTGTGGATGCCTGTGCCGATTTGGCCGTGGCCTTCAAACCGCAAATCGCCTATTTCGCGGCCCACGGGGCTGAGGCGCAATTGAGTGCCTTGATCGAGCACATTCGCCGTGTCGCGCCTCATGTCCCTGTGATCTTGGATGTCAAGCGAGGTGACATCGGTTCAACCGCTGAGCAGTACGCCATCGAGGCCTTTGAGAGATACGGAGCCGATGCACTCACGCTCTCACCCTACATGGGACAAGACTCCATCGCGCCTTACCTCAAGTACCACGGTAAAGGAGCCTTTTTGCTTTGCAGAACCTCCAATCCAGGGGGAGACGATTTGCAAAACTTGCGCCTGAAGTCACCCGCACACGAGCCCAAACTCTATGAGCACATCGCCCATTTGGCCCAGCACGAGTGGAACACCAACCAACAATTGGGCCTCGTTGTGGGGGCCACTTATCCCTCGGAGCTCAAGCGCGTGCGAGAGATTGCACCCACTTTGCCACTCTTGATTCCTGGCATCGGTGCTCAAGGGGGAGATGCCATGAGCACCGTGAGAGCCGCTTGGGTGGATGAGAGCGCACCTGTGGTCATCAGCTCCTCGAGGGCCATTTTGTATGCCTCCAAGGAGAGTGATTTTGCCTCAGCCTCCAGAACTGCAGCCTCTCAAACCCGTGAACTTTTAGAGAACTGTTTGAAAACAGTCTTATCGGAAAAGTCCACCCATTGAGCCCCTGCGTTTTCAGGTGAGCATCTTCTTGAGATAGCGGCCCGTGTAACTGCTCTCCAATTGCGCAATCGCCTCAGGCGTGCCTGCACCCACGACCTGGCCTCCACCACTCCCGCCCTCGGGGCCCATGTCAATCAACCAGTCGGCCGTTTTGATGACGTCCAAATTGTGCTCAATGATCACAATCGTGTTGCCCGCGTCTCGCAATCGATGCAACACTTTTAGAAGCATCTCGATGTCTGCAAAATGCAAACCCGTGGTGGGCTCGTCCAAAATGTAGAGCGTGCGCCCCGTGTCCCTCTTGGACAATTCGAGCGCCAACTTCACCCTTTGTGCCTCACCCCCAGACAAAGTGGTGGCCGATTGCCCAAGCTTCAAATAACTCAAGCCCACTTCCATCAAAGTTTGAAGTTTGCGGTGGATGGTGGGCACCGCTTGGAAACAATCCAAGGCCGCCTCAACCGTCAAATCCAAAATCTGCGCGATGTTGAGTCCCTTGTAGCGAACCTCCAAGGTCTCGCGGTTGTATCTTTTGCCCATGCAAACATCACAAGGCACGTAGACATCGGGCAAGAAGTGCATCTCCACTTTCACCACCCCGTCTCCTTGACATGCCTCGCAACGACCGCCCTCCACGTTGAAAGAAAACCGCCCAGCACTGTAGCCACGCTCTTTGGCCACCGACATCTCGGCCAACAATTCTCGAATCGGGGTCATGAGCCCTGTGTACGTGGCTGGGTTGCTCCTTGGCGTTCTTCCAATGGGAGACTGATCCACGTTGATGACCTTGTCAAATTGTTCCAAGCCCGTGATCTCATCATGGGCGGCAGGCTCTTCGTGTGCTCGGTACAAGTGCTTTGCTGCAGCGGTGTACAAGGTGTCATTGACCAAAGTCGATTTGCCTGAGCCCGAAACCCCAGTCACACAGGTCATGAGTCCCACAGGAATGTCAACGCTCACGTTTTGTAAATTGTTGCCCCTGGCGCCTTTGAGCGACAAACTCAAGCC
>CAIPII010000193.1 GCA_903865035.1 uncultured Burkholderiales bacterium
ATGGCTTGATGCGCTTGCTCAGCCAAAGACAGGCCTTTGCTTGAATTGCCCAAGGCGCTTCTTTGGCTCTTGGACTCAATGCCAGCGTCCAGAGCTGATCTTTTATTGGCGCTCATAAACTGCTTACAACTCAGGCTCGATTGGCCAATGCGTGCTCACCCGCATGAGTACCTGCAATTCGACCAAACACCGCACCAGAGACCAAACCAGTTCCACTGGGATAATTGAAGTAAAAGATTCCCCCCACCATCTCACCTGCACAAAATAGTCCAGGAATGGGATTGAGATGAACATCTAGAACTTGACCTTGATCGGCAATGGTTCTCAAACCACCAAAAGTAAAGGTGATGCCACACGTCGTTTGATATGCGTCGTAGGGAGGTTTATCGAGCGCTTGTGCCCAATTTGACTTGGGAGGATAGACCCCGTCCTTGGTGCTCTTACCGTCTTTGATGGTGTGATCAAAGGCAACATCATTGAGGTTGGCGTTGTATTCGTTGACCGTTTTCAAAAACGCCTTTGGATCGACCCCTTCCAATTTTTGCGCCAACTCCTCCAAAGTGTTGGCACTCACTTTGGTCACGAATTTGATGCGATATTCGTTGCGCAAAAGATCCTTGACCTTGGAGTCGAAGACTTGCCAAGCAAATTGACCCGTTTGCTTGAGAACCTCACCACCATATTTGGCGTAAGTGAACGAGTGGAAATCAAGGCCTTCATCAACGAAACGCTTGCCCTCTGCATTGATGAGAAGGCCGAAAATGTAACTGTGCTTTTGAAACTTGTCGCCCACATTCACATCACCAAACTCAGGCGCATTTCGGTCCCAACCTGTGGCGTGACAACCTGACCAATTGCCATAAGGTGCGGCTCCGATATCGAGCGCCATTTTCAGTCCATCGCCTTGATTGAAGCGAGAGCCACGAACCTTGGCCAACTCCCATCCAGGTCCCAAGTAGCGAGCGCGCATTTCGGGATTGGCTTCAAATCCACCACAAGCCAATACGACAGATTGGGCTCGGTACTCCACAGGTTTTCCCTCGCAAACCGCTCTGACCCCCTTGACCTGACCATCCTCATGTATCAAAGAGGTGGTTCGGGTGCTGTATCTGATTTCGATGTTGGCTTTATCCGCCGCTTTATCCAGGTACTCCACCAATCCAGCTCCTCCTCCCGAGGCCTCAATGGGGAGTCGACCAAAAAACTTTCGCCGCCCATTGACCAAACCCGATTGACGACCATAGTTGGCCGAGAAACGAACACCCTTGCTTCTGAGCCAAACCATGGTGTCCAAACTGCGCCGAACCAAAATATCTGACAAATCCAAATCTGTGCGATTTTGCGTCAATCGAAAGAGATCGTCGAAATACTCTTCCTCCGTGTTGGTTCCAAAGTCTGTTTCGGCCTCTTCATTTTCCGTGATGTCGGTGACTTTTTTCAAATCTTCTACGCTGCTGTAAGCAAAGCGCATCACGCCTCCAGCAAAGCGACTGTTACCTCCAGATTCATCTTGAGCGGCCGCCTCCAAGATCAAAACCCTGGCTCCAACATCGTGTGCAGCCAAAGCAGAGCACAGGGCTGCGTTGCCCTTGCCCACAACGATCACATCGAATTCGTTTTGCATTTTCAAGTTCCTTTAATCAACACTGTTTCACTTCAAATGATTCCAAAAAATACGTCCAAGCGCTCCTACATCCTCTTGGTGCTCGAATTGATCGATCCATTCATAAGCCAACCTCACACCATCGAGCCCGAGCACACGCTGAGCGCACAGCTCAAACTTCTCTCTCAATTGGAAGGCACTCAATGGATTGGCGGAGGTTCTGCCATGAGGCTGCAAGACATGGCTTTCAAAAACAGTTCCGTCTAGCAAAGTCAACTCAACCTTGGCTGCAAAGTGGTTGGATGGATCAAACATCTGATCGTCATAGGCCAAAGCCTCAACCTGAGGCAACAAAGCCAAGACACGCGGGTCGCGGTAATGTTCTTGCTCAAAGTGGTGAATGCCAACACGCCCCTCAATCAAGGCCCTCAGCACCACGTACTGCAAACTGAACTTCGCATCGAGCTCACTATTGGGTTGAGCTCGATTGGTGTGCGTGAGCCTGCGAGCATGAATCCACACACGAACACCTTTGATTTGATGGATTTCAAATGCGTGGTCCAATTTGATTTGAATGGCCGCATCAATGGCAGGATGCGTGCTGCCGCAACATGGGTACTGCTTAATGGCAATGCCTGGTTCGACAATATCCCAAGGTTTTGCCCAGTGATCCAGCGCTTTTTGACGGTTGTAATTGGGAGCACCATTGAAGACTTCAAAGAATCCTTGCTGATGCTCAAAGATATTTTGTGCATTGGCTGTGTAACCCATTTGAGCCAATTTTGCGGACATCAACCCCTCTTTGGCACTTCTTCCCACGTGCATGGGTTTTGTCATCGTGCCGAAATTTGCCTTTAGCCCGGCAGCGCTCGAGGCAGCGAGTGCCAAAGCGGTGGCAGTTTGCTCCACATTCAGCCCCAGCAATTTGGAGCAAGCTGCAGCTGCGCCAAAAACGCCCAATGTCGCGGTTGGATGCCACCCCTTGGTGTAATGGTAAAAATTAACCGTCATGGCCAATTTGGTCTCCACCTCAAAGCCTGCAATGTAGGCAGTGATGAAGTCCTGGGCGCCAAGAGGCCTGCACTCGGCCAAGGCAAAGAGAGCGGGCAAAATTGGTGCAGAGGGGTGCCCCCCCATGGTGTTGTTGCAGTCGTCGAAATCCAAAGCGTGAGCAGCGGTTCCATTGATCAAGGCCGCATCCAAATCAGAACACTGTACTTTGTGTCCCCAAACTGAGGCTTGAGCTCGCTCCATCTCTTTTGACTTTTGCTCACGCAAAGACAAGGCTTTTGCAATCAATGTTGCACAGGGCTCGTTTGAGCCTGCGAGAGTCACGCCAACGGTATCAAGAATCCCCATCTTTGCCCATTCGATGGCCTTGAGGGGTAAGGTCTCGTAGCGCATTTCGCATACACCACGCGCAAAGAAATAGGCCAATGAGTCTTGAGACTGCTCAGAACCCTCATTCAAACGACTTGATGCTTGACTCTCAAATGATTCCATCTTTTTTTATCCTTGTCATCACTCTTGCTTCAAGCCAAGATCGGTGATGAGTTTTCGCCACTTCAAAACCTCTGAGCGAATGTGCTCAGAAAACTCCTGCACAGAGCTGCCCACGGGCTCCGATCCATCAACCCCCAAGCGCTCGGCCATGTCCGGTGTTTTGAGAACCTTAACCATGGCACGGTTGAGTTTTTCGATGATGGAATTTGGCGTTTGCGCAGGTGCCATCACACCATACCAACCTGCAACCTCAAAGCCTTTGACTCCCGACTCGTTCATGGTGGGCAAATTGGGCAGTGCCTTGCTTCTGCGTGAGGTGGTTACTGCAAGGGCTCTTAAACGTTGAGATGCGATGTGTCCATGCGATTGAATCAGGGTTGAGAACAGCATGTGCAGTTGTCCCCCAATGACATCCGCCATGGCTGGGGCGCCTCCCTTGTATGGAACATGAATCATCTCGATTCCCGTCATGGAGCCCAAAAGTGCCCCCGCCAAGTGACTAAAACCACCAATGCCTGAGGACCCATAACTCAAAGCACCCGGGTTTGCCTTTGCCCAGGAGATGAGTTCGGGTACCGTTTTGAAAGGCGCATTGGGGTTGATCACCAACACATAGGGCTGCTCAGTTGCTTGCGTGATGGGACTCAAATCCTTCAAGAGATCGTAGGGCTGATGGCCTTGCAAGGTGACGTTCACTGAATGACTCGCTGAGACCATGGTGAGGGTATAGCCATCGGGCTGAGATTTGGCAGCCAAGTCCACGGCAATGGTGCCATTTGCACCGGGCTTATTTTCAACAAAAACGGGTTGTCCCAAAGCATCGGTGAGTTTTTGAGCGATGGCGCGCGATGTGATGTCAACACCGCCAGCAGGCGCGAATGGGCACAGCAATCGAATGGGCTTGATGGGGTATGAGAGGCTCAAATCGGTCTGAGCGGATGCATTCCCCCCCCTCAGGTTGCCTGCGAGCAACAATCCTTGAGCGCTCACCTTGATGAATTCTCTTTTGCTCATGAGTTGGGGCAACATTTTCATGACTGTGACTTGGGTCTGTTTGTTTTGACTGAACACTCAAATGGGAAACAAATCTGGCAACTCTTTGAGCGACCCAATCGATTCCAGATCCATGAGCGCATCGAACCAAATCTGAACCGCTTGTGGATTGCAATGGGCCGTGTGCAATTCAAAGCGTTTTTTCAGCTGCTCATTGGTGAGCGACTTCTCTGGTGACCCCAAAAAAGAATCGGCCTCACGCACCAAAGTTTGTCCGTTCTTGAGTGTGAGCGTGAGGCGAGACGCCCAAGAACCTCTTTTCGCATCATCAGAAAAACCCACCAACTCAAGCTCTCGACAGGTGCGAAGAACCCTGGGATCTGTGACCCATTGATCGCTGAATGCGCTGGGGTCCTCCACATTGTGATGCAAGGCCAAGGACAAACAAAATGGCACGCTGTATTGCGCTTGCTTGATGTCTTTTGGGGCTCTGATGTCATGGTGACTCAAAATTTTCGCCCCCACTTCCAATCGAAGGTGCTCTATTTGCTCAGCGCTCAAATGATGGTCTTGCATCAAGCCTCTCAAAGACTCAATGGCTGGGTGTGCCGTTACATGACAGGCATAGGCTTTGATACAAATCTTAAGCGTCTCCCACTCCACCCCAAGTCCATGCGTCAACAACTCAGGAGCGCTTTGAGCACAAAAGCTGTTTAAAAAACCAAACTGTCCCTCCAACACAGTCTCTGGCCCTTGAAAGCCTTGCTCGGCCAAGGAGGCTGCCATCACGCCACTTTCACAAGCGCGCCCTAGATGAAGCCTCTTGACCTCTGCGCCTTGTTTGGCCTTGGAAAATGCAAGCAAGCCCCCCGATAAAGATCCAGCTATACCCAATGCGCTGCACAATTGATTTGCGTCAAGCCCCATGACCAAACCACTCGCCATGGCTGCACCATAGGGACCAGTGAGTCCAGGTGCGTGAAAGCCCAGTTGCTCGCTGGAGTGCTTGGAGGACGCGCCAATGCGAAACATGACTTCGCACGATGCGATGAAGGCTTTTAAGAGAACCGCTCCAGTGGCGCTTCGCTCCTGGGACATCGCCAACGCAGGGGGAAACAGGGTCGCTCCCGGATGCACGCCTGCGCCGGGTTTTCTCAAACTGTCTTGCTCAAATGCATGTGCAAAAGCACCATTGGCCAGCGCCGCTTGCGGTGCATGAAGTCTCAAACCCGAGGTACCAAAGACTTGCGAGCGCCCGCCTTGTCCATAAGCTTGAGCATAAGCTTTGATGCTTTGGCTCCATGGGAATTGACTTCCAAAGACGCTCACCCCCAACGTATCGACCATGCACGCCTTGGCCCTAGAGATGACACTTGAGGGCACGCTCTTAAGATTCAAATCATGCGCAAAGGCACTCAAAGTGGCGCTGTGTGAGGTCATGAAACAAAATCCTAACTTGGAAAAATGGACGAAATCAAACTGTCAATTTCGTTGGCGCTGTCATTTCAACTTCATCAGATCAACGATTCGACCCGCATCGCTTTCGTTTTCCAAGTTGAGCATGCACTCCACCAGCTGATCAACTTGCGCAGAGGGCAAAGATTGAGCAGCCAAATGTTCAAATTTATGCACGACATCTGCTTCTGATGCAAAGTTGTGCTCACTCCCTCTTGGGTACTCTACGGTGTCTTTGAGTCGAGTGCCGTCCTTGAGGAAGACCTCCACGTGCACCATGTGTCTGAACTTAGAGCCCATGGAGGTGATTTTTTCATCGTGCTGAACGCGCACCAAACTGGCAAGTTTCATTCTCACGGGATCGGCCACCAATTCTTCCTTGAATTGATCCACAAAGCACTCTCCCTCCAAGAGCAAGGTGGCCACGCAGTAGGGGAGATTCAACTGCGCAGAGGTCAAACCCTCAGGCTTGTAAGTCCAACCCACGTGATCCATGGTGACCTGTGAGCCACTCACCATGATGTGATCCAAATCCTCTGGACCAAAGGGATGCTTGGCTTGCATGTTGCGAATGGCATCAAGCGTGGTGTGATTGCTGCCTACACAAGAATAGAACTTCAAGGCAACGCCCATGGTCTGCCAAGTCTCACCCAGCCCTTTGACCAACTCATCAAGTTGGAATCGATCTTGTGAGCGAGAGAAGGTGGTGCAAAAGCCTCCATACTCGCTTTCTAAAACGGCCTCAATGCCTGTAAAACCTCTCTCAGCCAACAACGCACCATACAAGCCACTTTGCGATGAGCGTCCCGCATGCATGCGCTTGACCATCGAGCCATATTGGGCCGCCATGAGTCCCGCCGCTTGAGTGCCTGCAACACCCAAAGCGTGAACCGTTTTATGTGGATCCAAGCGCAATCCTCTGGCTGCTCCTGCTGCAGCGGAGAAAACACCCAAAGTTGCACCCGAGTGCCACCCTTGAGCGATGTGCTCCGGCCCCATGCAGACCCCCACTCGAGGCCCCACCTCGTAGCCCGCCACAGCACTGGTCAAGAACTCCTTGCCATCCAAGTTTCTTCTGGATTCAGCCACTGCCAAAAGCGCAGGCAACACGACCGCTCCCACATGAAGCACGCCTTGGCGGTGCACATCATCGAGCTCAAAACCTTGCACCAAAGTTCCATTCATCAAGGCCGCATGTGGCAAGGACAATCTCTCGTTCGTGCCCCAGACTTGGGCGCCGGCACTGGAGTCAACACTCTTGAGGGTTTCTCTCAAAATTCGACTCCATGGCAATTGGGTACCATACAGGGCACAACCCAATGAATCGAGCATCAAAAGCTTGATGCGCTTTAAGACATCTCCAGGAATTTGCTCATAGCTTAATGTAGAGACAAATTGAGCCAACTCCCTTGTGTAAGGATTATCACGAACTGCATCACTCATTGAAATTTTCCAATCTAATTAAATCAAAACCATTCAATCCATGCTGAGATGGATTTTTTTCACCAACACTCTCATGCGCTCGAGCTCCTCTTTGATGAAGAGCGAAAACTGCTCAGGAGTTCCTCCCACCGCATCGGCACCCTCTGAGCTCAAGGCTTGCTTGAAATCATCTTTGGCGATGAAGCTCTCAATGCCAGCATTGAGTCGCTCTACAATTTTCAAAGGGGTTTGAGCAGGCGCCAAAATGCCATACCATGAACTCGCCCTGTAACCAGCAAGACCTGACTCTGCCAAGGTGGGCAAGTCGGGAAAGAGGAAATTTCTCTTGGCCCCAGTGGTGGCCACAGCTTTGAGCCGACCTGTGTTGATGTGGGGCAAGATCGCCACGCTTGAGCTGAACATCAATTTGACTTGTCCAGCCAACAAGTCCGCCAACGCAGGCGAGAGGCCTTTGTAGGGGATGTGCGTCATTTGAATACCCGCCATGGAACAAAAGAGCTCAGTGGCCAAATGCGAGGAACTCCCTACTCCGTTTGATGCGTAAGCAAGGGAGCCTGGATTTTGTTTCGCCTTTTGAATCAACTCTTGCAGGGAAGACACGCCCAAAGAAGGGTGCAAAGCCACAACCAAGGGTGCCACAGCCAAAAGCGAGACAGGCGCAAAATCTCGAATGGGGTCGTAACTGGGATGCTCACGCGTTGCTGGATTGATGGCCAGACTGCCCACGCCTCCCAAAAAGAGGGTGTACCCATCAGGCTCGGCATGAACAGCCATCTCCGCCCCCAAAGTGCCCCCACCGCCGCCACGGTTATCGATGATGATCCTTTGACCCAAAACACCTGCGAGTCGATCCCCTACAGCTCGAGCCACCGTGTCATTGCCGCCACCCGGCGCAAAGGGGACGATCAATTTGATGGGCTTACTTGGCCAATGATCGCTCAAGGACGCAGGTGCGGACCAAGCACAGTCTCGGACCATCGGCCCCAATGCCAAAGCACCCACACAATGCTTCAAGACTTGGCGACGACTCAAATGCAAGCCTTCAGCCATCGATTCAATTGCAAAATTCGAGCTCACGATGCACACACCTTAATATTTGCATGCGATTGTATACAATTTATAGTTCGGTGCATCAATCAAAAGACTGCTTGAGGGCATTGATCGATAAAATGAGCCTATAATCCAGCAAAATACAGCAAAAATAGTCTATTTTTTACCAACTGACTCCATTTAACTCAAAAAACTCTCAATGTCAAAAAGCATCTACTCTTACGAACCCAAAAAAGGACACGGTCTGCCTCACGACCCTTTCAACGCCATCGTTGGCCCGCGTCCAATTGGCTGGATATCCTCCATGGGTGCAAATGGCCAGGTCAATTTGGCCCCGTACAGTTTTTTCAACGGCTTCAATTACATTCCCCCCATCATTGGCTTTTCCAGCAATACGCGCAAAGACACCCTGCGAAACATTGAGGAAACTCGGGAATTCGTTTGGAACTTGGTGACCCGCCCCTTGGCAGAGGCCATGAATCAAACCTGTGCGGCTGTCCCACCCGAGGTCAATGAGTTTGAACTGGCGGGATTGACCCCAAAAGCATCAACCCTCATCTCCCCCCCAAGGGTTGCCGAGTCGATGGTGACTTTTGAATGCAAATGCACACAAATTCACCAATTGCTGGATGCCAACGGCTCGCCCATCAACTCATGGATGGTGTTTGGTGAAGTGGTGGCGGTTCACATCGATGAGTCTTTGCTCGAAAACGGCATCTACAACACCTCCAAGGCCAATCACATTTTGAGAGGCGGCGGACCGGGGGACTATTTCACCCTGTCAGAGGAGCAACTCTTTAAGATGTACCGCCCCAAGGCACCAATTTAATCACATTTGTAAAGATTAACCTTAAAATACTCACCCATTTCAAACATTTGCACTTAAAACCCTGGATAATCGGGTGTTCAAGTGTTGAAAATCGCATTTGCGCCACTCCATTGAAGACACACTGAGACACTGAGAAGACTATGCCACGCGACGATAAAACCAAAATCTCCAACGATGGATTGAGATACAAATCCAAGACAGGTGGCTCTCCCTTTGGCACTGAGGGCAGAACGGGCGACACGATGAGTTGCATCAAATGCGGCATCCACAAATCGAGAAGCCACGGCTCTTTCAAGAGACTATTGGGCAGTACAACCTTTGTCTGCTTTGATTGCTCTCCCCCAAAAGTCGCAGCCCCTAGCGAGGCGACTGCGCCAAAGAAAGACTGAACACCCTAAGGGGATTAGGATTTCGAATTGGGTAGACTTTCCTTGACCCGATCAGGCGTCAAGGGCAACCTTCTGTATCTGACACCAACAGCCTGAAAGACCGCATTGGCCAAAGCTGCGGCAGTTGGGCCTTGTGCTGCCTCCCCGGTTCCCAAAAATGGCATTCCTGCTCGATCGATCAATTCCACTTGCACGTTTGGAATTTCAGAGAAGGTCAAAATGGGGTAGCTCGACCAGTCTTGAGACAAGATTTGGTGCTGATCGAACTTGACCTCTTCTTTCAAAGTCCAACTCAAAGACTGAATCAAACCGCCTTCAATCTGGTTTTTCACGCCATCTGGATTGACCACCTGACCTGTGTCGGCGACTGCGACGGCCCTCAGGACCCGAATTCGACCTGATTTTTCATTGACCTCCACCTCGAGTGCAACTGCACAATAGGCCGCAATGTTTTTGTACCTGGCAAAACCAATACCGATGCCAGCGCCAGGACGCTTTTTGTAGCTTGACCAACCAATCAAAGCGGCGGCCTTGGAGATCACATCCTTGGCTCTCGCGTCTTTCAAGGAACGCAAGCGGTACTCAACGGGGTCAACTTTGCTCAAGTGAGCCAACTCATCCATGAAGGACTCAATGGAGAAAACATTGGCATAAGCCCCCAAACCCCGGGTGGAGGAGGCTCTAACGGGCATTTCGGTGATGAAGTGAGTGAGCACCTCGTGCCCTGGAAAATCATACAGAGCAATCGCATTTCGATCGGCTGCGTAATTGGGTGCACCGGCGTTCTCAGGCACAGGCAGCGCAAAAGGCTTGGCCAAATAGTGCGAGGACAGCAAATTGCCAGCCTCACCCGATGGCCTGGTGCCGTGTGGGTTGGACCACAAGTTCAAGCTCCAATCGAGCACATTGCCCGAGTCATCAAGAGCGGCCCGAACCTTGATCACCATTGCCGAACCATAGGGTTCCCACTGGTGTTCTTGCTCTCTGGTGTATTGAAGCCTGACCGATCGACCCGGCACGTTCACAGCCAACAAAGCCGCATCAGCAGCAGCATCATCTGCCATGTTGTGTCCATAGCAGCCCGAGCCCTGCACATGCTGACACCTCACCTTGGAGGGCTCCATGGAGAGCATCTTGGCAATCGCCAAACTCGTCTCAAACACCGACTGCGAGTGAGTTTGTATGACCAATACACCATCTGCCCCAAGGGTTGCGATGGCACTGGAGGTGCCAATCGATGCATGCATGTGAAAGGGCCTGTAATAGGTGGCTTCATGAACGCTCTTGGCCACCTCAGTGGTGGCACGAACTTGGCGTTTGGTCGGAATGATTTTTTGTGGCGGTGTTTTTTGCAACCATTCAAAGATACCGTCATGGGTGGGCAACTCGCTCGCCTGCTTCCAACGGGCTGAGGCTTGCAGAGCTTTGGCAGCGGCCAAGGCTTGTTGCTCGCGAGTGGCAATCACACCCAGGAAAGATCCATTTTGAACAACCTTCACCACACCCGGCATGTTTTGGGCCGCTGAGAGATCCACGCTTTGCAGCTCACTTTGATAGGAAGGTGGCCTCACGATGTGACCAAACAACATTCCCTTGGGACGCAACTCTTGCAAAAAGATCGCTTGTCCCGTCATTTTTTTAGGAAAATCGAGTCGACCCACTGATTGACCGATGTATCTGTACTGACTGGGATCCTTGGGTTTAATGGCCCCAGTGGCCTTTCTCTCCAAAGACTGTCCCAAGGCGAGATCCCAGTAACTGATGGACAACCCAGTGGAGCTCTTGATGAGTCCGTCCTCTACGCTCAATTGATCCACGGGAACTTTGAGGGACTGACTGGCCAACCCCAGCAAAATAGAGCGCACCTCAGCACTTGCATACTGCACCGCGGTTGCACAATAGGGCATCGAAAAGGATCCAGCGGTCACACCCTCATTGGGCACCAAAGCCGTGTCGCCAGAGATCAAGCGGATTCGAGCGATGTCCACATCGAGCTCCTCGGCGCAGACTTGCGAGACAGCGGTCAAAACGCCCTGCCCCAACTCCACCTTACCCACCAAAAGAGTGACCGTCTTGTCTGCATTGATCCTGAGCCAAGCGTTGAGCATTGGCGTGCCTTTGAGGTCTCCGGGCAAAGAGGTGGCTTGCCCCAAATCATCCGCTTGCGACAGCTCAGACTGCAAGGGCACTGCGAAACTCAAAGACAAATAGCCAGCGGTTTTAAGGACTTGGCGACGATTGATGTTGATCGCTTTGCTCATGCTTTGCTCCTTGAGGCGCGCATGACAGCGCGCACTATGCGGTTGTGAGCACCACAGCGGCAAAGGTTTGCGTCCAAGGCTTGCCTGACCTCTTGCTCGCTGGGATTGGGGTTTCGCTCCAAAAGCGCTTGCGACATCAAAATCATGCCCGAAGTGCAGTAACCGCACTGCGCAGCTTGTTCATCAATGAAGGCTTGCTGCAGCCGGTTCGCTCGCGTACCCTCGCTCAAACCTTCAAGGGTCACCACCGAACGCCCCACCACAGAGGAGAGAGGTGCCACACAGGCTCGCATAGGGTCTCCGTCCACCAAGACGGTACAGGCACCACACTGAGCTCTCCCACATCCAAATTTGGACCCATTGATCTCAAAGTCATCCCTGAGCACACTCAGCAAAGTCTCATTCGCATCGGCCTGACTCTTGACCGGTTTACCATTCAATTTAAAAGCAACCATGCTTTGGCCTTTCAATCTAAAACGTTATGAATTGAGTGGGTGTGGCGCTTAGGGGGCGCACAAAGAAAGGAGTCACACAAGAGGGGCTGGAAGCGGCCACAAGCACAGGCAACTGGGTGCGTGAAAAAATCAGGACTGTGAGCTCTTTTGTTTCATCACACCGTGGAATTGCCCACCTCGCAAAATCTCCATCTCGGAATACTCCAAAGTACCCGAAACCAAACCCGTTGAGTGAATGAGCACATGGTGCTGGCAAACGATGTCTTTGATCAATTTGCCGTGAACGGCAATCTCTTTGGCGCGCACCACGCCAGAGACTTGTCCATTTTTACCCACATACAGATCATCGGCTGATAAATTCCCTGTCACCACTCCGTTCACCGTTGCCTTACCCGGCGCGGTGATGCTGCCCGTGAAGGTGACACCCTCACCAATGGTGATGTTGTTTGGTTGCGTTTGTAGGTCTGCCATGGATCCAAGCTTTCAAGGAATTTTAAAAAACCGCATACGGTCAATTGGGATTCTATGAATTACTTCACCAGAACCCAAGAAGTACCGCCATATTGGCACAGGTGGACTCTCATTGTGTTGCACAGGAGATGAAAACTCGAGACATCGATGCACTATTTCAAGCGGTGTTGAAAAAACACTTAAGGGCTAACCCTTAAAAGCGCGCATCCATGAAAAGGGCTCACGGTAAGCGACAAGGGCCTTGAAAATTGAGTCTGGCCGCACGACCCGGCACAGGGTTGTCTTTGTAGGCCTGTAAAAATATCTTGCTTCTCTCGATCACGATTTCAGAGAGTGCACCCGTTTCTGTGTTTTTAGAATTCACGCCCATGTGAGCGGAGTTGGTCAAATTCTTGCCCTGGTTTTTCTCGGTCTCAAGGCTGCTGATTCGCATCTCATACATTTTCGGACCTTTGAGGTTCATGAAAATGTTTTTACCGATCGATTGAATCTCAATGATCACAGCAGCAGGCGGCAGTTTTTGATCTGGCGCATCGCTCCAAACCCCTTGAACGTCACAGTTCATGGCAAAAATTTGAGGCTGAGGCTGTGCTTGGGCGATCACACCCAATGGAGCAAACCCAAGACACAAAGGGATCAACACAATAAAGAAAGGCCGACTCAAAAGCCAGCCTTTGCTTGAGGACCCACCCAATCTTGGATATTTGGTCTTCAATGGAGAGCTCAACCGCCTTTGCGGCTGCGTTTGCCAGGATTTTTCTTGGAGCGAGTTGCAACACCGCGCTCTAGACTGATCTTTTGACCTCTGCCCCCAGTTGGATAGTTGGTGCCAGGCAAAGGCTTCGGCGCTGGTGTTCTTTGACGGTCAGCTTCTGTAACGATCTTGTTTCCCATGTTCAATGTTCCTTTTAAGATGAGCGTATTTTAAACTAGCTTGAGCCTGAAATCGATGGAGCGGTCGCCTTTGAGCCTCAAATTGGCTTTTTCAGACGTAATTGACCTCAATCGTTGTGTGAGCAACACCACCCAAAGCCAGCAATTGCGAGCGCACGTACTCAGGGGTTAAATTCAAATCCGAGGTGACAATGGCCACAGCGCAGGTGAAAGAATTCTTTCCAACCCGCCAAACATGCAAATCCACCACCTGCATGGCTTTGCCCGTAGAATTTTGGGTCAATGCATGCCGAATTTGTTCCATCTTAGGATGCTTGAGCTCGCAATCGAGCAAGATCAAAGCGCTGTCAGAGATCAAATTCTTGGACCAGATCGCAATCAAAGCGGCGCCCAAGATACCCACCACGGGATCCAACCAATCGAACCCATAGGCCCACCCCATGGCCAAAGAGAAAATGGCCAACACTGAGGTTGCAGCATCGGCCAAGATGTGAATGTAGGCCGAGCGCAAATTCAAATCGGTTGATTTGGACAAATTGGTGTGCGTGCCGGCCAAGTGTGGCTTTGAGGCGTGATGATCGTGTCCGTGATGATCATGTGCATGATGGTCGTGCCCATGATGGTCGTGTGAGTGCCCGTGCCCGTGACCATGGTGATCATGACCTCCGCCTGAACGCGCCAAAATCAAAGCGCAGATCAAATTCACGACCAACCCCAAGGCTGCAATCCAGATGGCCTGGGCATATTGAATGGGGGTGGGATCATAAATTCGCTCAAAGGAGCTGATGAACATCACCAAAGCAACACCCAATAAAAAGATCGCGCTGGTGAATCCACCGAGGACCTCAATCTTCCATGTGCCAAAAGCAAAGCGAGGGTCTTTTGCATAACGTCTTGCATAGCCATAAGCCAAAGCACTCAAGCCAATGGCCATGGTGTGAGAGCTCATGTGCCAGCCATCTGCGAGCAAAGCCATTGAGTTAAAGAGCCAACCAAATACTATTTCAATGACCATCATGGCTGCTGAGATCCACATGACGATTTTTGTACCTTTTTCTGCCGAATGGCTTGAGGTATCAAACACATGATCATGCATGTAACGTTCAAGATCTTTGATTTGCATTTTGCTGCCCTATTCCTTTGCCCTGCACTTAGAATGATTTCCCGCGGTGGTTTGAATTACACCATAGCTTCTTGACAATTTGTCCCTACCCCAGCTCAAATGCTTTGAGCTTTCTTTGCTGGAGTTGAGTCAGCAAGAAGCACATCGAGAAAGAATCAACATGCAAAAAGAACTCCTCACCTCTCGCCTCTTAGGGCTTGGTCTCCAATTGACTTTCGCAGCTTTGTCGCTCTTGTCGGTGGCTGAGCCTCACGCTCAAGACATTGATTACGCCAAAATTCTCATGGACAACGCCAGAAGCGAAGAGGATCGAAAAGCAGATTCAGGCAGGAAACCCGTTGAATTCTTAAAATTCACCCAAATCAAGCCCGCAATGAACGTGCTTGATTTGGCTGCCGGGGGAGGCTACACCACAGCCTTGTTGAGCTTGGTGGCTGGACCCAACGGTCACGTGTGGGCACAACTGAACAAGCCCTCAGAAGCCCTCACCACTCGCCTAGGCAACAACCCCGGCAACATCAAAGTCTTGATCACTCCCTTTGACGACCCCGCTCCGTCTTCCTTGCCCAAAATGGACTTGATCACACTTGTGCTCTCCTACCACGACATTGCCTTCATGCCCTTGAACCGACAAACCATGAACCAAGCGCTCTTTAACGCCCTCAAAAGTGGGGGGACACTCATTTTGATTGACCACTCCGCCAAGCCTGGCACTGGACTTCAAGACATCAAAACCATACACAGGATCGATGAAGCCACCGTGATTGAGGACTTCAAGTCAGTGGGCTTTGTGCTCCAAAGCCAGAGCGATGATTGGCGCAACCCCAATGACCCCAGAGACACCATCTTTTCAAAAATGACCCAGCCCGATGATCGCTTTGCGCTGCGTTTCATCAAACCATAAAAGCCGTGAAACCTTGACTCTTCTCATTGTCCTCCATGAAAATCATCAAAACCATCGCTGAACTTGAGCACTTTGTTCAATCGGGTCACAAAAAAGCATTCGTGCCCACCATGGGCAATCTTCATGCAGGCCATCTTCATCTGGTTGATGTCGCTAAAAAAAGCGTTGCCTCCAGTGACGGACTCACGATTGCCAGCATATTTGTCAATCGACTCCAATTTGCGCCGCACGAAGATTTCGACCAATATCCAAGAACTTTGGAGCAAGATTGTCAACTGCTCAAAGCGCATGGTTGCGATGCCGTATTCGCACCCGATGAGTCGGTCCTCTATCCCACTCCTCAAACCTTCAAAGTGATTCCCCCCAGTGAGCTTGCCAACTTGTGGGAGGGTCACTTTAGACCCGGGTTTTTCACGGGGGTGTGCACCGTTGTGGCCAAGCTCTTTTGCATGATCAGACCCGATGTCGCAGTATTTGGACGAAAAGATTACCAACAACTCAAAGTCATCGAACAAATGGTGCAGCAGCTGAACATGCCCATTCAAATCATAGGCGTTCCCACCCAAAGGAGTGAAAGTGGCTTGGCACTCAGCTCAAGAAACAATTACCTCAATGCACAAGAAATTCACCAAGCCCTTGAGCTTCAAGCGCAACTCCAAACGGTGGCTCATGATGTCCTTCACACCACATTGGACTTTGCCAGCATCACCTCTGAAGCCTCAAGAGCTCTGACACAAAAGGGCTGGCAAGTCGACTACGTGTCCTTGGTCAAACAAAGCGATCTCACCTTGGCCCAAAGAGGCCAAGACTTGAACTTGGTTTGCTTGGCGGCGGCCAAACTGGGCAAGACCCGACTCATCGATAATTTAGAAATCTCATTAACCACTTCAAAGTAAAAACATGAAAATTGATCAACGTTTTTTATTGGCAGGCGTCATCGGCTGGCCCATCATGCACTCTAGATCGCCTTTGATGCACAACCACTGGCTTGAAGAGAACAACCTGAACGGGCGCTATTTGCCTTTGGCCGTTGAACCCTCAAAACTGGAAAAAGCAATTCGAGGTCTCAACGCATTGGGCTTCTCTGGCGTGAACGTGACCATTCCCCATAAACAAAATGTCATGCAGTACTTGGACGAGATCGATCCCACGGCTTTGGCCATGGGAGCCGTGAGTTGCATCCACGCAAGAGAAGATGGATCCCTCTTTGGCAAGAACAACGATGCCCATGGCTTCATCAGAAACATCAAAGCTCAGTCGCCTGAGTGGAGAGCGAACGCTGGTCCAGCCACCGTCATTGGCGCAGGGGGTGGTGCCCGAGCCGTTTGCTACGGACTGCTCCAAGAGGGCGCAACTGAAATTCGATTGGTCAATCGATCCATCGAAAAAGCCCAAGCACTGGCCGATCAGTTTGGATCTGCCATCAAACCCGTGGCCTGGCAGGACAGAGAGAATGCTTTGCAAGGGACCAAAACACTGGTGAATGCAACAAGCCTTGGCATGGTGGGTCAGCCCGCATTGGAGCTCAGGCTGGACGACTTGCCCCAAGACGCTTTGGTCGCAGACATCATTTACGCTCCACTTGAGACTGAATTGATCAAAAAAGCAATGCTCAGAGGCAATCAAGGCGTGGGCGGCTTGGGCATGCTGATGCACCAAGGCCCCTTGGCTTGGGAGCTTTGGTTTGGCATCACCCCAAGCGTCACACCAAAACTACAAGCCTTGCTTGAGAAAAGTCTTCAAGCCTGATCGAAAGCGTTGCCATGCGGGCTCCTCAAAGCTTGGGGAGTTTGGCAAGGAAATGATCCCATGCCCTTTGGAACAAGACGTCGGACCAAAGCTTTTCTCGGCACAGCGTCATCTCCTCTTGCGTAAAGCAATAGGGTTTCCCAATTTGCATGGCCATGTACTGGCGATGCGCGTTCTCCTCCATGTAATTGGCAAGAACAAACGCTTCTTTCAAACTTTGACCTACGGTCACAGCACCGTGAGCCTTCATGAGTGCAGCTCCACTTTGACCCAAGGTTTGTGCCAACCGATCGGCCATGTGCTTGTTGTTGATGGAGTTGGGTGAGTCCAAGACGGGCATGGGATAGACCAAGGAGCCTTGTGCAAAAACAGGCTCATAGGCTTGTCCCACCATGCTCAAGTAAGTGGACCACTTGGGGTGGGCGTGAACCACCGCCTTGACATCCGCTCTTGCACGGTAAATGCCCGCATGCAAATGAAACTCAAGAGGCGGCTTGCTCGAACCTTCAAGCAAATTACCTTCCATGTCAATGGTGCAAATGTCTTCGATGGTCAAAGCACTGCGCTGACAAGAACCAATGTTGATCAACATGCGGCCCTCATCCAAACGAATACTGGCGTGACCGTTGTAGTCAATGATCTCTGATTGCTCTAACATTCGAATGCAGTCAACCAGTTGCTGCTTTAACTCATTTACGTCGGACATTTTGAATTCCTTGTTGACTTACCAATTGACTTCAGCGCGAACTTGAGCGCGCCACAAATCCCAAGCTCTCATGCCTGCGTTTTGGTTCACCGCATCCGCAAGCGCCCCCTCCTCTTCACTCAAAGCTTGCAAGGGTAAACCTTGTGCGAGCGCCTGAGCCATGTGCTGAATTCTGGCGTTGACCTCTGTGTACACAGCCCTAAAAACCGCAGTCTGGAGGGTGGGTCCGCAAGCCACACTGCCATGGGCACGCATCATGACAACATCCTTGGGGCCCATGACCTGGGCGAGGGCTTGACCTTTGTCAGTGTCGCCCACCAACATGTCAGTGGCACCAAATTTTTCGCTGATGTCAAACACCGCTGGCTCTTTGGCTAAAAATGCCGCGTTGTGAAACATGGCCTGCATTTTGATTCTGACCAAGCCAAAAGGCACCACCGAGGGCGAGTGTGAATGAACGACAGAGCAAACATCAGGACGTGCTTTGTAGATTTCGCTGTGAATGAAACGCTCCAAAAAGGAGCCCCGACCGTTTGCATTCACGGGTACGCTCTCTAAATCGTACTCAATGATGTCCTCTGGCGTGACCAAGGCTGGCGCTTTTGAGCGAGACATCAAATAGCGATTGGGGTTGTGGGGATGACGCATGGAGACATGGCCAAAGCCATCGACCACGCCTTGGTTGGCCAAAATTCGACTGGCTGCAGCCAAGTCTGCGATCAACTGCTCGGATACCGGTCCGCCAGATTCTGGTGTTTGACTCATGGTGATGTCCTTTGCTGTTGGGGTTTAAATGACAACGGAGGTCATGATCCCTTTGGGGAAAATTTCCTCAGGTGTGAATTGACGGTGTGAAATGCCTTGCTGAAAGCAATACAAAGACATCAACTCCCAAGTGGGTCGATTGGCCTCAATGCCAAAGGGGAAAGTGTCACCATTGAAACGATCCCGCATTTTGCGCGCGTAGGTGGTGAGCCAAGGCAATGGGTAGCGAGACACGGCTGGATCCAAGAGCCTCTCGAGTGAACGATTCTTTGACTCATCAAAGGCGTTGTACATGTTTCTTGCAACCCAAGGGTGCTCCTCAAGAATGGATTTCTTCATTGCAATGATGTGCATGATGGGCCACACCTTGGTGCGATCAAAGTACTCCTCTTCCATGTC
>CAIPII010000194.1 GCA_903865035.1 uncultured Burkholderiales bacterium
ATGAATATTTTGGGCATGTCTTGAGCACTTCGATCAATTGCGAACCTTGAAGTTTCAGTGCCCACTCACAAGCTCCAAGTACTGTATGGTGAGGGATTTTGTCCGTGATGTCTGAGATCTCGCTGGCGATCACCAGACCAAAACAGTCTGCATTGAAGTTGATGATGTTCATGCGGATATTTTTCCAGATAAGCCAACTTGACCACTCATGGCTTTTTTGATGGTGTCACTGGGCTGTGAAGAAAAGCCCCACTGATCCATTCTCTCAGGGGGACGCGCCCATTGCTCAGGTGTGCCAGGAACCCACGACGGATCCGTGATTTGTTGCACCTCTGCGGTGTACTCCACGACCAGTCCATTGGGATCCAGGAAATAAGAGAAGATATTGTCTCCAGGACCATGTCTACCAAGCCCCCATTGCAATGGGTAGCCGGCAAGTTTGACTCTGCCTACACCAAACATCAACTCATTCCAACTGCCCATTTCAAAGGCAACATGATTCAAGCTCACACTACCAAAATCTGCCAAAGCGATCGAATGGTGATTGTTGTTGCAGCGAAAAAAACGCATCTTGTGCGTCGAGTCAGACAATTTGAAACCCAAAACAGACTGCAAAAAATCGGTCATCCCTGCAATATCCAAACTATTGACCACAACGTGAGAAAGTTGGGTTGGACAAGCGTCATCTGCCAATGACTCAATGTGCAATGGTGTGTGAGTTTTGCTGCCCGAGACCACTTGGTGAATCCGCCCCTCTGGGTCGACAAAAGCAAATCCAAATCCGCCAGAGTGGTCATTCAATTCATGCGGTTCAAAATGAATGACGATTCCAAGTCCTTTGAGCCGTTCACACATGCGCTTCACATCGTCCTGACTCTCAGCACCCCATGTGATTGAATGCAATCCAGGAGCCGACCCTTGGTGCAACTCCAAGACATGATGCTCTTGCCCCCTTGCCCTGAGTTGAACCAAGTGTTCACCTTGGTGCACCACGTGCAATCCCCATGTCTTGGTGTAAAACTCAATCGATTCAGATAAATCTTTGACCACCAAGGTCACTGACCGCAAGCGGTCAATCTCTGATACAAAATTGCTCATGCTCAACGCTTCCTTGTTTTTACTCAGATTGAATTCACTGAACCCATGAACTGATCAAAAGATCAATTCATCTCCAGGTTTGGGAACCAAGACTTGGGTGCTCGTGCTGCCAAGTTCTTTGATCAATTCATCTGGTGTGCCCTTGGCCAAGGGATTGGCCCCGTAGTGCATCGGAATCATCCACTTGGGTCTCAACCACTCTTTGATGGCCCAAGCGGCCTCTTTGGGGCCCAATGTAAAGTTGCCTCCAATCGGCATCAATACCAAATCTGGCTTGTACAAATCAGCGATCAATTTCATGTCTCCAAATAGACCTGTGTCGCCCATGTCATAAATTTTGAATCCGTTCTCAAGCTCTATGATGAAACCCAAAGGCTCACCACCTGGATAAGGCATCTCTTTGCCAGATTGAGGATCCTTCCAAACCAAAACCGATGAGTGCTCTGCGTGCACGGCTGTCACCTTGATGCCAGCAACTGGAGAAACAGTTCCACCCTTGTTCATTCGAGGCAACTGTTTAGCAGGCAAGATGTTGAGCAAAGTTGCAGACTGGTTCAAGTCTCCTGGCGCATACATGGGTATGTCATTGATTCGCGCCAATTCCGGCGCATCGCCAAAATGATCCCAATGACCGTGAGTCACCAAAAGTACATCGACATGCCCCAGGGCTTCCAGTTGCTTGAACTTTTCAGGGGTCAATGGGTTTCCCTTGAGCCAGGGGTCGGTAACGATCACTTTTCCAGTAGGACTTGTGATGCGAAATGCGGATTGTCCAAGCCATTGCAAATGCGTTTTGCCGTCTTGAGCAAAAGCTGAAAATGAGGTGAGAAATATAACTGTCAGGCAACTCAATACCTGGCAACAAACCGATCTTGCTGCTGATAACAAGAAATTTTTCTCTTGAAAGCTCAAAAATCTCAATTGAAAACGCATAAAGAACCACCTTTTTA
>CAIPII010000195.1 GCA_903865035.1 uncultured Burkholderiales bacterium
CCATTTATGTCAAATCAGTTTCTAACCTCTGAATTGTGGTGAATTACAATCGACGAATCAGCCTCTGGATATACACCATGAATCGCTGGATTTTGTTCATCTGATCGAGCAACATTGCCTTTCGCAGTTTTGCTCCTTTCATCTGTTCATGGCCAGCCCTTCTCATCCGGGCTCAGCACCTCTAATTTGAAAGTGTTCTCGCCATGAACCCAAAAGTCTTCATCAAAACCTTCGGCTGCCAAATGAACGAGTACGACTCGGACAAAATGGTCGACGTATTGAACAGCACCCAAGGCTACGAACAAACTCAAAATGTCGATGAAGCAGATCTGATCGTCTTCAACACTTGTTCCGTTCGCGAAAAAGCGCAAGAAAAAGTCTTCTCCGACTTGGGCCGCATTCGACACCTCAAGGCCAAGGGCGTCAAAATCGCTGTAGGTGGTTGTGTCGCAAGCCAAGAGGGATCTGCCATCATCGAAAGAGCGCCTTATGTTGATGTGGTCTTCGGTCCCCAAACGCTGCATCGCTTGCCCCAACTCTTAGACCAACGCGCGTCTTTGAAGAAACCTCAAGTCGACATCACATTCCCAGAAATCGAGAAGTTTGATCATCTCCCTCCCGCCAAACGAGACGGAGCAACAGCATTCGTGAGCATCATGGAAGGTTGCTCCAAGTACTGCAGTTATTGTGTGGTTCCCTACACCCGTGGTGAAGAGGTTAGCAGACCCTTGGACGATGTCTTGGTGGAAGTTGCAAGACTTGAAGCGCAAGGGGTTAAAGAAATCACGTTACTTGGACAAAACGTGAATGCATACCGAGGCGCCATGGGGCAAACGGCAGAAAAAGCCGATTTGGCGCTCCTGATTGAACTCGTTGGCCAAATGTCTGGCATTCAAAGAATACGTTTCACGACCAGTCACCCCAACGAATTCACCCAGCGTTTGATCGATGTTTATGCAAGCGTTCCCAAACTCGTGAGTCACTTGCACCTGCCGGTTCAGCATGGCAGTGACCGAATTTTGATGGCGATGAAGCGCGGGTACACCGCACTTGAATTCAAGAGCACCGTTAGAAAACTCAGGGCTCATCGCCCCGACATCTCATTGAGCTCAGACTTCATCGTGGGCTTTCCTGGCGAGACCGAAGACGACTTCAAGCGCATGATGGACTTGATCGAAGACACTTATTTCGATGCCTCCTTCAGCTTCATCTTCAGCCCCCGTCCAGGCACACCTGCAGCAAACTTGGAGGACACCACCCCACATGAGGTGAAACTGGCAAGGTTGCAAAAGCTCCAAGCTCAAATCGACACCCACGTGCGAGCCATTGCACAAAAGAGGGTTGGCACCGTTCAACGCGTCTTGGTTGAAGGCCCATCCAAGAAGGATGCGAGCGAACTCATGGCCCGAACCGAATGCAACCGGGTTGTGAACTTCGCTGCGGGTCCAGGTGGGGATCGCTTGATCGGTGAGATGATCGATGTGCACATCACCGAGGCTTACGCTCATTCGCTAAGAGGTGAGATTGTTTTGCCTGAACAAGTGGCTTTTGCTGCACACAATTGAAATAAATCCATCAAGCCATGAACCAGGCAAGCGAAGAAATTGCAGCAGCAGCCGCTCGTTGGGTGGTTGAAGAGGGTCTGAGCTTTGGAGCAGCCAAGCTCAAAGCCGTGAAATCTTTAGGACTGAGCGCACGCGCTCCACTGCCCAGCAACGACCAAGTTGAAGATGAGGTCCTGACCTATTTAGAGCTTTTTTGCGCAGACACCCACCCCTTTGAGCTCAAAGCGTTGAGACTTGAAGCCTTGAAATGGATGGAACGATTGAGCGAGTTCAACCCTTATTTGGCGGGCTCGGTCTGGAGAGGAAGTGCCACCAAGCTGTCTGACATCTACTTGCAGCTGTTCTGTGAAGATCCCAAGTCACTGGAAATCGAACTCATCAACCAAAAAGTTGACTACGAAGCCCGCTCCATCAAGGGCTTCAAAGGAGAGAGCGTGGATGCATTGAGCATCAACGTGCTCATCCAAGAGCTCGAAACTTATGTGGGGCTACACCTGATGGTCTACGACTACGATGACCTGAGGGGGGCACTCAAACCCGACTCAAAAGGGCGAAGTGAAAGAGGCAATTTGATCTCTTTGAAAGGTTTGCTATCTACAAATGACCACAGTCCACAAAGCACAAGCCATGACTTCTGAAAACAAAACTGAAAATATCCACCCCAACTTTTCCGAACAAGATTCAAAATCTCGTCGCCAATGGCTCAAGGGAGCAGGACTGATTGCTGCCACTGCAGGTCTGGCTGGTGTTGCGGGTGTAGGAGCTGCACTTTGGAGGTATCAAACAGACTCATCAGACCTCTCCGCCCAAGCGATGAATACGCTTTGGACCAGCTCCTTTGAAGGGCTCGATGGCCAAAGCACCTCCCTCAGTCAATTCCAAGGCAAGCCACTCGTGATCAATTTTTGGGCCACATGGTGCGTGCCTTGCGTCGAAGAAATGCCGCTATTGAACGCCTTTTATCAACAAAATGCATCTAAAAGTTGGCAAGTGATAGGATTGGCGATCGATCAACCGAGTTCTGTCAAGAAGTTTCTCGCTCGCCATCCCATTGATTACCCGATTTTTCAAGCTGGACTCTTGGGCACTGAGCTCACCAAAACACTTGGGGATGAACAAGAGGGACTCCCCTTCACCATCGTCTTGGATGCAGCAGGACATTTGAAACAAAGAAAATTAGGACGACTGAGCGCGTCCGAAATCAACGCCTGGACCGCTTGAAGCCCAAAGCAAGCCCTTCAAATCATCGATTGCAGACCACCTTAGCTCAAATTCAATCGATTCACATTAAAAATCGATTAAAATAATCCAAACACACATCATCTTCGTGCTTTTCATTGCCTGCAGTGGCAACAGCGTTTCTCAGCACACCTCCTTTTTTCAGATCAAAAGCTTGGCTTTTACCTATTTTTAGTGTAAATTAGAGCC
>CAIPII010000196.1 GCA_903865035.1 uncultured Burkholderiales bacterium
GCCAATGCGCTTTTCTTGCAGAAAAAATACACCGAATCCCTCACCAGTTTGGCGCCTTTGAAGTCCAGCGTGGATCATTTCTTTGATGCGGTGATGGTCAATGCGCCTGAGCTAGAGGTGCGTCAAAACCGCTTGGCCTTGTTGACCCAATTGCATGAGGCGATGAATGGTGTGGCAGACTTGTCTGTCTTGGCGTGAGTGTGTTGCGGGCTGCGCAGTCAGCTTTTAAAGGAGTGTTTCAATGACCAAGCTTGTGATCTTGGATCGGGATGGCACGATCAATGCAGACCGCGATGATTATGTCAAAACGGTGGACGAATGGGTGCCGCTGGACAATGCGCTGCAAGCGATTGCGAAATTGAATCACGCGGGTTGGCGAGTCGTGATCGCCTCCAATCAATCGGGCCTGGGTCGCGGTTTGTTTGATGTTGCAACACTCAACGCCATGCATGAAAAAATGAACAAACTCTTGTCCCACGAAGGGGGAAGGGTTGAGGCCATCTTTTATTGCCCACACACCAAGGACGATGGTTGCGATTGCAGAAAGCCGCTCTCTGGCCTGTATGAGCAAATTGGCTCTCGTTTGGGTTTGGATTTGGCGGGTGTGCCCACGGTGGGAGACTCCTTGAGGGATTTACAAGCTGGCTTTGCGGTGGGTTGCGAGCCTCACTTGGTGCTCACGGGCAAAGGCGAGGCCTTCAAAGGGCAAGCCTTGTCGCCACAGTTTCCCAGCAACACCCGAGTCCATGAAGACTTGTTTGGTTTTGTGCATTGGTTGCTGCACGAGCGCGACAAGGGTGTGGCATGAGCAAGCTGTTGGCGCTATTGCGCTCCTCGCTTCACATGCTGTGGATGCTCGTGACGGTGGTGCCCTTTACCTTGGTGATTTTGCTCATGGCCCTCTTTGGGGTCTCCAAGGCCCATCGCTATCCTGTTGCACGCACTTGGCTCACCCATTGTGTGGATTCGGCTCGTTGGATTTGTGGCGTGCGGTATCAGTTGATTGGACAAGAGCATTTGGAGCCTTTGAAGGATGTCCCAGTGGTGGTGTTGGTCAAGCACCAATCGACGTATGAAACCTTTTTGATGCCGGGCATTTGCCCCAAGCCTTTGGCCTATGTGTTCAAAAAGGAGTTGTTGAGGATTCCTTTTTTTGGTTGGTCGATTGGCAGCTTGGACATGGTGCACATTGACCGCGCCAACAACATCCGTGCGTTTGCCAAGGTGATCTCTCGGGGCAAAGAGTTGTTGGCCAAAGGGCACTGGGTGATCATGTTTCCTGAGGGCACGCGCATTGCTCGGGGACAGGTTGGTGACTATAAGCCAGGAGGAACCCGCCTTGCCATTGCGGCCGGTGCTCGCGTCTTGCCCGTTGCAGTGAGCTCGGCCAGATGTTGGCCCAAACACTCTTTTGTGAAGACGCCTGGGCTTGTGACCGTCTCCTTTGGGCCCTCAATTGACAGTGCGAATCGAGCTGCCCCGGAGCTCATGCAAGAGGTGCAGCAATGGATTGAGGGCGAGATGCGACGCATTGACCCAGAAGGCTATGCCAGCCTAGGCTCAGAGCATGAAGTGGGCTGAGGGTTTGGGCGTGAGGGCTTTTGATCACCGTCAACACTTTTTGCAGCTCGTCTTTGACTTCTTGGCTCCAGAGCCAAGCTCCCACTCCAGTGCAGTCACCCTTCACAGTCCACCTTCAGGCAACCAGCTCACCTCCAATGACTTGGGTGAGGCTGCGCCAAAGCAGCCCTCCCTCAAAGACGCGCGCACTGTTGAGTTGCAGGGTCAAAAAATCGCCTATGAATTGCTGCGCCGTAAAAGAAAAACAATTGGCATGCATGTGAGCGAGGGAAAGCTCAAAGTGGCAGCACCCAAGTGGGTGAGCTTGACTCAAATTCAACAAGCTTTGCAAGAAAAAGGCGCTTGGATTTTGAAGCAAATTGAGCACACCCGTGCAAAAGCATTGGCTGCAAAGGAAAAAGATGTAAGGGTGCAGCACGCGTGTGTGTTGCCTTGGTTGGGCTCAAGCTTGCAAGTGCTCCTCCAAGCGGACTCAGGCACGCTTGATCCTTTGCTGGCCAAGGCAAGCCTCATGGGTGCAACCCATGTGGGAGCCAAGACCCTGGCCCTTTTGGTTGAGCACGCTTTCATAGAGCGTCAAATGGAGAGCGGAGCTTGGGTGCGGTGCTCGGTACAAGAGGCGTTTGAGCGTGAAAGTGCACTGTCTCATTTGGAGCTCTGCGCTGACACGCCGCCTTATGGCTCCGATGCGTTGCTCAGTGCTCAAACGCACTATCGCTTGCAGTTGCCCCTGGTCCTTGAGGCGCACAGTGAGCTCACCTTGCAAGTGCTCACGGCGGTGCTCAAAGCCCACGCACAAGCCTGCTTTGAGCCTCGGCTTGACCTCTTGGCTGCTCGCTTTGGGGTCAACTACAAGCGCTTCAAGCTCAGTGCTGCGAAAACCCGCTGGGGTAGTGCGAGCCAAAGTGGCCTCATTCATCTGAATTGGCACTTGGTGCATTTCTCGCCAGCGCTCATTGATTACGTGGTGGCGCATGAGTTGTGTCATTTGATTCACATGGATCACAGCGAGCAATTCTGGGCTCGATTGAGCCTTGTCATGCCCGATGGCTTGCTAAGAAGACAGATTTTGCATCGCAAAACCCCACCTCGTTTGTTGCCTCTTGACGGCTCAACGCTTTGAGGGTGCATCTCGAAGGCAAAATGGTTTGCAAACATTGAGCGAGAGTTCAGCGCATTTTTTTGGAATTTTTTGAAGGCAACTAAAACATGACCCAATCACTCAGCCATTTGTTTCACAACAACAAGCAGTGGGCCAGTCGCATGGAGGCCGAGAACCCGGGGTTTTTTGACAAACTCTCCAAGCAACAAAGTCCCAAGTATTTGTGGATCGGATGCTCGGACTCTAGAGTGCCTGCCAATCAAATCACAGGCTTGGATCCAGGAGAGGTGTTCGTTCACCGAAATGTGGCCAATGTAGTGGTGCATTCCGATTTGAATGCGCTGTCGGTGATTCAGTTTGCCGTTGAGCACTTGAAGGTCGAGCACATCATGGTGGTGGGACACTATGGGTGTGCGGGCGTGATTGCAGCGACCCGGGGGCAGCGCATCGGACTGGCCGACAATTGGCTCAGACATGTGCAAGATGTGCGACTCAGACACCGTCAACGCCTCAATCACTTGGAGCAGCATCAATTGGAAGATGTGATGTGTGAGATGAACGTGATTGAACAAGTGGGCAATGTGGCGTTGTCCAACGTGCTGCAAGACGCGTGGTCTAGAGGGCAAAAGGTGAGCGTGCACGGTTGGGTGTATGGCGTGAAGGACGGGTTGCTCAAAGACTTGGAGGTCACGATGAGTGCCACTGAAGAGGTGGTGGATGTGTTCAGGGCTGCCTTCAAACGCTACCCCAGGGGTGAGGGGTTTGATCCCCAACTCTCGGCCCAAGAGGATTGATGCCATGAGCAGCACGCAAGCCATTCGCATTCAAAGGCTCAAGGACAAATCACAAATGGCGTTTGACTTGGAGAGCGACTTCGTGCTCTCGCCATGCATTGGCGTGTGTGAAGTGCACACCAAGGCCCAGGTGTGCGTGGGTTGCTACAGAACGCTTGAGGAAATTGTGCGCTGGACTTCTTACGCATTGCCTGAAAAAAGGGCCATTTGGACGCAAATCATGGCCCGCACCCAAGCCCCCGAGTACCAGCGCTTTTGAGCGCTCATGTGCTCAATTGAGGGTAAGCCCGCATCTCGCTAATACCGATTTGATCAAGTTTTGGCTCAATAAGTCAATGATTTGTCAATTTAGTCAGAATCCAGTCAGGCAACTCCAACATATTAGATTGTCAGCTCCCAATTGGGGGTGCTCGAGCGGGCACGTCCAGGGTTGGGTGTTGTATCGACAGATGCACAAAAAAATATTCAGGAGATGAATCCATGACAGCACACACACCTCACGTCATGACCGCAGAGGAGAGGAAGGTGATCTTCGCCTCCTCCTTGGGTACGGTTTTTGAGTGGTATGACTTTTATTTGTACGGCTCATTGGCGGCCATCATTGCCAAGCAGTTCTTTAGCGGACTGGATCCTTCGGCCGCGTTCATTTTTGCCTTGCTCGCGTTTGCCGCTGGCTTTTTGGTTCGTCCTTTTGGCGCCTTGGTGTTTGGCCGTTTGGGCGACATGATTGGTCGCAAGTACACTTTTTTGGTGACCATTTTGATCATGGGTTCCTCCACTTTTGTGGTCGGCATATTGCCCAGTTACGCAAGCATCGGGGTTGCAGCGCCCGTCATTTTGATTGCACTTCGCATGCTCCAAGGTTTGGCCTTGGGGGGTGAGTACGGAGGTGCTGCGACCTATGTGGCCGAGCACTCGCCACACGGACACCGCGGATCTTTCACCTCATGGATTCAAACGACGGCCACATTGGGTTTGTTTTTGTCTTTGTTGGTGATTTTAGGAATACGCACTTTGCTCAGCGAGCCTGAGTTCAATGCGTGGGGTTGGAGAATTCCTTTCCTCGTCTCCATTGCGCTCTTGGCCGTGTCGGTCTACATCCGTTTGTCCATGAACGAGTCACCTGCATTCCAGCGCATGAAAGCCGAAGGCACCACCTCCAAGGCACCTTTGTCAGAGGCCTTTGGACAATGGGGCAATTTGAAGATTGTGCTCTTGGCGTTGTTTGGTTTGACGGCCGGCCAAGCGGTGGTTTGGTACACGGGACAGTTTTATGCGCTCTTTTTCCTGACACAAGCGCTCAAGGTGGATGCCACAACGGCTAACCTTTTGATTGCTTTGTCTTTGTTGATCGGCACGCCTTTCTTTGTGATTTTTGGCAAGCTCTCCGACAAAATCGGACGCAAGCCCATCATAATGCTCGGTCTTTTGCTGGCCGTTTTGACCTACTTCCCTGTGTTTGAAGCGCTCACCAAAGCGTCCAATCCCGATTTGGCTCAAGCCCAAGCGAGTGCCAAAGTGGTGGTCACCCACAACGATGCAGAGTGCTCCTTCCAAGGCAGTCCCATTGCACGCGAGATTGACTTCAAGAGTTCTTGCGACATTGCCAAGCGGTACTTGGCGCAAAGCTCAGTGAGTTATGCCAATGTGAGCGCTCCTGCAGGCACACCCACCAAGGTGAGTGTGGGCAGCATTGAAATTGAGGCCCCCACAGGCAACGTGGTGGATCAAAAATTTGACGAAGAAAGCGTCAAAAAGATCGCTGAGTTCAAAAAGGCAGTGGGTGAGGCTTTGAAATCAGAGGGTTATCCCACCAAAGCAGATCCCGCCAAAATGGACAAAGTCACGATGACCATCATCCTCACTTATTTGGTGATTTTGGTGACCATGGTGTACGGCCCCATTGCTGCGATGCTGGTCGAGCTCTTTCCCACACGCATTCGCTACACCTCCATGTCATTGCCCTACCACATTGGCAACGGCTGGTTTGGGGGACTATTGCCCACAACGGCCTTTGCGATCGTGGCGCAAAATGGCGACATGTACAGCGGTCTATGGTACCCAGTGATCATTGCTGGCGTCACTTTTGTGATTGGCATGATCTTTGTCAAAGAAACCAAAGACGTGGACATCTACGTCAACGACTGATCCCGACCTTCGCCACGGACTCCTCCAGATTGGGGGTCCTAGGCAAAGCTTGTGAAGATCGCGTGAAACCCCTCAAAGCCTATGGTTTTGAGGGGTTTTGCGTTGGATTTGGGCCGTATGGGACGGCTCTTGATGGTTATTTGTGGTGCCCTGCACCGTTTGTCTTGTGGCGATCCTAGAATGGACGACTTCCTACCAAAACATGAGTGTGAGTCGACATGACCCAAGGGCAAATTCAAATTCGCGGTGCCAGGCAGCACAATCTCAAAAACATAGATTTAGACATTGAAACGGGTGAGCTCACGGTTGTGACGGGGCCCAGTGGCTCGGGCAAATCCAGTTTGGTGTTTGACACGCTCTACGCCGAGGGGCAAAGGCGATATGTGGAGACCTTCAGCGCCTATGCCCGGCAGTTTTTGGACCGCATGGACCGACCCCAAGTCGATCGAGTAGACGGGGTCCCTGCAGCGATTGCCATTGATCAAACCAATCCGGTTCGAAGCTCGCGCTCGACGGTGGGCACCATGACCGAGCTCAACGATCATTTGAAATTGCTCTTTGCCCGCTTGGGTCAGCTCTTTGATGCAAAGACCGCTTTGCCCGTGAGTCACGACAATCCGCAGAGTTTGTACGAGGCGCTGCGTGCCCGTGTTGGTGCACACGATCCGCGCTTGATCGTGACCTTTCCCGTTGAGTTGCCATCCGAGATCTCAGATGCAGAGATCGAACAATGGCTCAGTGTGTCGGGCTTTACCAAGGTTCAAGCCAAGAGGGAGCGCTCCACTCTTTCGGGCAAGAGTTTGGTGATCGATGTGGTGGCCGATCGCTTTCGCCTGGGATCGGTGGAGGTCTCGCGCGTGATGGAAGCCATTGAGACCGCGATCAAGCGCGGTCAAGGTCGAATGAATGTGAACGTGTTGCCCGATGGCGAGCAGCCCCAAGAGGCAGACTCGGCAAAGGGTGGCCAAACTGGCTCCAATGAAGAGTTGTGGCGCTTTTCGACGGGACTGCACTGTCCGCAAAGCGACATGACGTATTTGGAGCCAACGCCTTCACTTTTTTCTTTCAATTCTGCCTTGGGTGCTTGTGAGAAGTGCCGCGGGTTTGGTCGAGTGATTGGCGTGGACTACGGTTTGGTGATCCCCAATGAAAAGCTGACCCTCAGGCAAGGGGCCATCAAGCCCATTCAAACGCCAGCGTGGAAAGAATCTCAAGACGACTTGATGCGACACGCAGAAACAGCAGGCATACCGCGTGATACGCCTTGGATGCATTTGAGTGCTGCCCACAAACAATGGGTCATTGAAGGCTCGCCCGAGTGGAGTGGCAAGTGGAACAAGCAGTGGTATGGGGTGAAGCGATTTTTTGAATATTTGGAGACCAAGTCTTACAAGATGCACATCCGAGTGATGCTCTCCAAGTACAGAAGCTACACCTTGTGTGAGACGTGTGCGGGATCACGCCTGAAGACCGAGAGTTTGCTCTGGAGGGTGGGCTCTGGTGAAGCTGCCAAAGAGGCTTTGAATGGAAAAGCGCGCTTCATGCCAAAGGGCGTCTCATGGTCTGAAGACGATTTGAACGCATTGCCGGGTCTGTGCTTGCACGATTTGATGGGTTTGTCGATCGATCGGCTGAAGGTGTTTTTTGATCGCTTGGGTGCGCACTCGCTCAAACAAAACCGTTCCGATCAAAGTGCACAAGACCAAGCGCTTGGCTTGCTCATGGAAGAAATTGGCACTCGATTGAAATACTTGGTCGATGTGGGCTTGGGGTACTTGAGTTTGGATCGCCAAAGCAGAACCTTGAGCGGAGGGGAGGTGCAGCGCATCAACTTGACCACTGCACTGGGCACATCTTTGGTCAACACCTTGTTTGTCTTGGATGAGCCCAGCATTGGCCTGCACCCCAAAGACATGGGGCGAATCAATGAAGCCATGTTGAGGCTCAGAGACGCGGGCAACACCTTGGTGGTGGTTGAGCACGACCCAGCTGTGATGTTTGCAGCGGACCGCATCATTGACATGGGTCCCGGTCCAGGCGAGAGAGGTGGCGAGATCGTCTTTGATGGCGTGATGGAGGATTTGAAGGCGGCAGACACCTTGACGGGTGCGTATTTGGGTGCCAGAAAGCAAGTGGGCATGGGTTTGAAGCGACTGGTGAGCGACTCCACACCCAGGTTGATTTTGGAAGGTGCGCGTGAGCACAATTTGAAAAACCTCAACATCGAGTTTCCGCTTCAGCGTTTGGTGTGCATCACGGGTGTCTCAGGTTCGGGCAAGTCCACCTTGGTTCAAGACATTTTGGCGCCTGCTTTGCTCAGAAGCTTTGGCAAGTCCACCGATGCGCCTGGCGCGCACGACAGGCTCTTGGGCGTTGATCATTTGAGCGATGTGGTCTTTGTTGATCAGTCACCCATTGGCAAAACGGCACGCTCCAATCCGGTGAGTTATGTGGGGGCATGGGAGCCCATTCGTGAGTTGTTTGCAGACACCCCTTTGGCGCGGCAACGCTCCTACACCTCGGCCAAATTCAGCTTCAACCATGGCGACGGCAGGTGTCCGAGTTGCACAGGATCGGGTTTTGAGCACATTGAGATGCAGTTCTTGAGCGATGTGTACTTGAGGTGCCAAGAGTGCAATGGTGAGCGCTACAGGCCAGAGATTTTGGAGGTGAAAATCCAAAGACAAACCCAAGCGGGAGAGAGTGTCTTTTTGTCCGTCTCTGAAGTGCTCAATTTGACTGTGAGTGAGGCCGTTGAATTGTTCAAGGCCGATGCGCAAGTGATTCGCGCTTTGCAACCGATTGTTGACGTGGGGCTAGAGTACGTGAGACTTGGGCAGCCCGTGCCGACCTTGAGTGGGGGAGAGGCGCAGCGTTTGAAGTTGGCTGGATTTTTGGCAGAAGCGGCCAAGCAAAGACAACAAATGAAACAGTCTTTGGCCAAAAAGGGGACGCTCTTTTTGTTCGATGAGCCCACCACTGGGCTGCATTTCGATGACATCGCCAAACTCATGCGTGCACTCAGAAAGTTGCTTGAGGCCGGTCACTCGTTGATGGTGATTGAGCACAATTTGGATGTGATTCGCGCATGCGACTGGGTCATTGACTTGGGGCCAGATGCGGGTGAGGCGGGAGGTGAGGTGGTGGCCCAAGGCTCTCCAGAGCACATCAAGCTGCACGCCCAAACGCACACCGCCCAGGCTTTGCGGCACTACGATGAGTTGCTCGGTGGCTTGGGTGCCGTGGGTGCCTCCGTTGGCGTCAAGCCAAGAGCAGCTGCAAAGACTTTGTCCAAAAACAGGTCTGCGTCGTCCAAAGATGCGGGTCACATTCAAATTGTGAACGCCAAAGAGCACAATTTGAAAAACATCAACGTCAACATCCCTCGTGGCCAGTTCAATGTGGTGACCGGGGTGTCGGGTTCTGGCAAATCGACCTTGGCGTTTGACATCTTGTTCAACGAAGGTCAGCGCAGGTATTTGGAGAGCTTGAACGCATACGCCAGAAGCATCGTGCAGCCTGCTGGACGCCCCGAGGTCGATGCCGTGTACGGCATTCCGCCAACCGTGGCCATTGAGCAGCGTCTCTCACGGGGGGGTAGAAAATCCACTGTGGGCACCACCACCGAGGTGTGGCACTTTTTGCGCTTGTTGTACGTGAAGTTGGGTCTGCAGCATTGCGTGAACGACAACACACCAGTGCAAGCACAGAGTGCACAAAGCATTTTGGCCTTGATCATGAAGCGCTACAAAGGTCAGATGGTGGGTCTATTGAGTCCATTGGTGAGCAACCGAAAGGGCTTGTACACCGATTTGGCCGACTGGGCACGTCAAAAGGGCTACACGCACTTGCGGGTGGATGGGGAGTTTTTACCCACGCGCGGATTCCCACGCATTGATCGCTTCAAGGAGCACTCCATTGAGTTGCCCGTGCTGAGTTTGGTGGTTGGGCCCAACAGCGAGAGTTTGCTCAAGGAGGGGTTGGACAGAGCCCTGGAGTTGGGCAAAGGGGTCGTGCAAGTGCTCTCAAACTTGGATGGATTGAAGGAATTGTTCGAGCAAGGCAAGAGCACCGCATCTCTGTGCAGCGTTGAAGTCTTCTCCACCAAGCGGGCGTGTCCGGTTTGTTCAACGTCATATGGTGAGCTCGACCCCAGGCTTTTTTCTTACAACTCCAAGCACGGCTGGTGCTCATCATGTGTGGGCACAGGCATCAAGCTCGATGCGAGTCAAAGAAAGGCCATGGACGACACGCTGGCCGACCCCTCCCAAAAGGGCCGAGAGCAAACCTTTGCCGAGCCAGACTTGGATGAGGTCGATGAACAGGTTTGCCCCGATTGCATGGGCACGCGTTTGAACCCAACGGCGCGCGCAGTGATGTTCAAAAACACGTCCATCACACGCATTGCGCAAATGAGTGTGGGCGAGGTGAAGGCGTGGGCCGAAGGTCTGAGTTTGAGTGAGCGAGAGGCTCAAATTGGACGAGACTTGATGAGCGAGATTTTGGCGCGCTTGGATTTCTTGGAGCAAGTCGGCTTGGGGTACTTGACCTTGGAGCGAGGTGCGCCAACGCTCTCAGGTGGAGAGGCGCAGCGCATTCGCTTGGCGGCCCAATTGGGCAGCAGTTTGCAAGGTGTGTGTTACGTGCTCGATGAGCCCACCATTGGCCTGCATGCGGTGGACAACAAAATGCTCATTGAATCTTTGCGCCGCTTGTGCGCGCAGGGCAACACCCTGGTGGTGGTGGAGCACGATGAGGAGACCATGCGAGCGGCCGATCATTTGATTGACATTGGACCCAGTGCAGGCAAGCGTGGGGGCAACTTGGTGGCTCAAGGGGGCATGGCCGACTTGATGAAATCGGACACCTCGGTGACGGGCAAATATTTGAAGCATGCCATGCATCACCCCCTCCAATTGAGGCGAGTGGTGGGACAAGCGAATGCTCAAAAAGCGCTCTCGCATGTGAACAGCGACGTGCCTTCTATCACCATTCATGGAGCGAATTTGCACAACTTGCAAAACGTGAGCGTTCAAGTGCCTTTGAAGAGATTGGTGGCCGTCACGGGTGTATCGGGTTCGGGCAAGTCCACGCTTGCCAGAGACGTGATGCTTCAAAATTTAACCGCTGTGGTCGGCAAGAAGGCGAGTGCTTTGAAGTGGACGGGTTGCGAGAGCATTGAAGGCTTTGAGCAAATCGACCGCGTCTTGGAGGTGGATCAAACGCCAATTGGCAAGACCCCACGCAGTTGTCCAGCGACCTACATTGGGTTTTGGGACACGGTGAGAAAACTCTTTGCAGAAACCCTTCAAGCCAAGGCGCGAGGTTATGGTCCCGCTCGCTTTAGTTTCAACACAGGCGAGGGGCGA
>CAIPII010000197.1 GCA_903865035.1 uncultured Burkholderiales bacterium
CTACATTGAGAGGTTCATGCGCTAGAACAAGCGCGTGAAGAACTCAACTCAAATGAGCGCTGCGGGATCAAGGCTGGATGAAATTCAATCCAAATCTAAATTGATGGGGCCGTGTCGAAAGGGGATCCAATTACCGACATCAGGCTTGAATTCGAGCCCATAAGGATTGGTGAAGAAAACCTTCATCAAAGGGTTGCCACCTTCTTTGCTCGTTCTCTCGAGATCGACGTCACCGCTGGGGAGAAAAACGTTTTCTAAAATATCGATGTGATCAACGGGTTTACCTGCATTTTTGGTGTACTCCTTGGCCGCTTTTGATAAATCAAAGGCTTTCTCCACCATGGCAATGTAAGGAATGTGCGATGCTTCTGACATGTTTGAATCCAATCCAAAATTAACAAATACAAATCAAATTTAAGTTATTGTAAAACCCGGTACCCTCTTCCAGCCAAGCAACGGCGAATGATGTTGCGTTGATTTGTCTCGCCGCCTGCACCACCACTGATCGCTCCTGCGATGGCACCTAACTCGGCACTGGACTTTCGGTTGTCTCCAGACACCCCGGCCAAAACGGATCCCAAGACCGCTCCAGCAGCAGCGCCAACCGCACCAGATGTGGCCGCATCAGCGGTTTGTGTGGAGAAAGACTGGCAATCTCTCAAATCGGCTTCGTAGCGATTGAAGTCCACCCCTTGGGTGTCAATGATGGGGCGGTAGGCTGGGCCCGCACAACCCACAATGGAGGCGACAACTGCAATCGACAGGACTTTGGTTGTTAAAGATTTACACATAATGCCCTCACTTGTGATATTCATTATAGGGGTGAAGATTTAGATTTCAAGGTCTGTTTTGTGGGCTTGAACGACCAATTTTAAGCAATCAAGCGCTTACATTTTTTTGATGTCATTGAGGTTTGGCAACTTCAGGCTCACCCAAAAACTGATGAAGGCCAAAACCACACAAAAATAAAGTGCGTTGTGAACCCCATCGATCAACAAAACACGGGTGTGGGCAATCAAGTCGGGGGCGGAAAAACCCAACTGGGTGGCCAAATCAGATAGACTTTGCTGATCAAGGGATCTGACCAAAATTTGAGGCGTTTCAAACAACTTCAAAACCCTTGGGTCTGTGATGCCCGCTTGGCTCAATTCGGTGTTGACGCCCTCTTGGAACTTGTAGTTGACGATCACCCCTCCAATACTTGCACCAAACATACCCCCCAGGGTTCTCAAGGTTTGGACCAGCGCAGAGGATGCTCCAAGGTCGGCCTTGGCCACCAACGCTTGAATTTGAACGATCAAATTGGGGATTTGAAAACCCAAACTGAAGCCACACAAGGAAAAAATCAGGACCAAGTAGTAGGCCGGATCACTGGGTTTGATCAAAGTGACCAAAAAAATTCCCAACATCAAAAACAAAATGCCGAAAGTGAACAGGCGTTGAGGCTTTTTGACACGAGTGATCAAACGACCATTCACAATGCTACCCACTGTAATCATCACCAAAATGGGGGTGACGAGAAGTCCAGCATCTGGGGGGGATAGTGAGAAACCCGCCTGCAATAACAATGGGGCATAAAAAATCAACACAAACATGATGAAACCGGTGAGGCCCGCCAATATCGTCATGATGCGCACTGGTTTGCTGTCAAACAAATGAGCTGGAACGATGGGCGCTTCACTTCTTTGTTGGTGCTTGATGAAAATGTAACCAAAAAACACGCAAGCGACCACCAAGCCCCAAAAGATCCAACTGAAAAAACCCAGTGACTCGCCGAACTCAGAAGTCGCCAAAATAGATGAGATCGCAAAAACCAAAAAAATGACCCCCCACCAATCCATACCTTTGGGAGAGCGGGTGTTTTGGTGAACAACATGGGGCAAATGAGTCCACACAAACATCAATGCGATCAAACCAATTGGCAAATTGACATAAAAAACACTTCTCCATCCAAAGTGCTCTGTCATCCATCCACCCAAGGCAGGACCCAAGGCTGAGGCAATGCCAAAAGCTGAGGACATCATGATTTGCCACTTCACCCGCTCTTTCATATCTGGGAATAGATCGGGAACGCTTGCAAAAGCAGACCCCACCAACATGCCTCCTCCAGCTCCTTGGAGTGCTCTGGCCAAGACCAGCTCCAACATGTTATTGGCTAAACCACAAAGAGCAGAGGAACTTGTGAAAATCACGATCGCAGCCAACAAGAAAGGCTTTCTGCCCTTCAAATCTCCCAGACGTCCGATAACGGGGATGAATGTCGCATTGGTGAGCAAGTAGGCTGCGGCAACCCAAGGGTAGAGGCCAAAACCTTGCAACTCCGAGACAATTCTAGGCAATGCGGTCCCGACAATCGTTTGATCCAATGCAATCAAGATGATCACAACAGAGATGCCAAACATGGCTGCGGCGGGATTATTTTTGGTGAACATTCATTGCATTTTAATCAGATTGAAATGAGCTCCCCCTTAAGCTTAGGATATTTGCTATTGGGAAAAGTTAATTTCAATGTTATGGTTGTTTCCAAAGGTCCGATTCACGCCGTTGGTCCCAAACATTCAAAGCCAAACTTTACGCTTCCCTCCTCAACTCTCACCACATTGAACACATGAAATCCAACCCAACGCTCCTCTCTGGCTTGAGTCGTGCAATGTTTTGCACTTTCGCCTTGGCGCTCAACCTCTTTGCAATCTCCTCAAATGCTCAAACCAACTGGCCTACCAAACCTGTCACATTGGTGGTGCCTTTTGCAACTGGGGGCACGACCGATATTTTGGCTCGCGCCATTGGACAAAAACTCGGCGAAAACCTCAAACAACCGGTGATCATTGAAAACAAAGCTGGCGCTGGCGGTACCTTGGCAGCTGGAGTTGTTGCAAAAACACCTGCAGATGGTTACACCTTGCTCATGTCCACCATTGCTCACACCATGGCTCCCAATCTTTACAAATCACTCAATTACGATTTTGAAAAAGATTTTGATCCCATTGGAATGGTCGCCACCACACCCAATGTTCTGATCGTCAACAACAACCTCCCCGTAAAAACGGTTGCAGAACTGATCACGTTCATCAAAGCTCACCCTGGTGAAGTCAACTACGGCTCCGCCGGCTCCGGCAGTACAGAGCACTTGGCTGGTGAGCTTTTTGCCATGATGACTGGGGTGAAAATCTCACACGTCCCCTACAAAGGTGGAGCCCCTATGATGACAGACTTGATGGGCGGACAAATTCAAATGGCCATTGAAACAAGCCCCTCCGCACACCCTCAAGTGGTGGCGGGCAAAGTCAGGGCTTTGGGCGTGACCACGATGGAGAAGTCGCCTGCCTACCCGGGCATTCCCACCTTGAACGAATCGGGCATCAAGGGTTACGACTTCATCACTTGGTTCGCGCTCATGGCTCCACATGGCACACCTGCTTCCATCCAAGCCAAGCTCACCAAGGAACTTGGTGTTGTATTGAGTGACCCCAACATCGTCAAAAACTTTGATGAGCAAGGTGTCACGCCCGGGGGAGTCAAGCCTGCTCAAATGTCGGCTTTCATTAAAAATGAAACCCAAAAATGGGCCAAAGTGGTCCAAGAGTCTGGCGCCAAAGTGGAGTGACAAGCCACACACCCATGCACCATGTCAAAGCCCATTGACCAACCCCAAAGAGTTGTTGTTGAAGGACAAGGTGTGGTCGTGCGGTATGGTTTTGTCACCAGACGAATTCATGATCAACTCCAGGCACAGCACAAAAACCAAGTGCCCATTGAGTCACTGAGTGCTCTTTGCACGAGGGTAGCTTGTAGAGGTTTTTTCTCCAAGCACTTAAAAATCACAAGCCCTATGGGTAGCGTCCTTCGCAACATCGATGAGATCAAGGAACGTTTTCCAATCACCTTTTATCCAGACACCGGCTTGATCGACTTTGGCCCAAGGCATCAATACGCTTTGGTTCATCTTCAACACTTGAGCGGAAAGTGGGTAGACGATGAAGTCTCACCTCGCGGACTGAAAGATCTCATTTTTCAATACCAGTACCATGACTTCAATGTAAAGCATCACTTTCCACTCTTTGAGCTCAAGCACAGAGGTAAATCTCTCAAAGAGGGAGCAATGCAAATCACTCAGCAAGAATTTTACTTATTTGACAGAGACAAGACCGAGACACGCTTGCATTACAAATGATGCGCTCCCAGTTGCGCTCAACCTAAAGGTGGATAGAGCTGGTTTTCAATCACCAACCCCACAAAGAACAATAACAAGAGTAGCAAAGTTGTCAGCAATGAATAGACACTCAATTTTCTATACTTACTCTCCCCTCCTCTGAGGTGCAGTAGGTAAAAAAACATGGAGCTCATGAGCCCAACCAAAAAAAACAATCTGATGAGAATCAACATCTTGAATCAAAGCATCACGAGTAGTCTCTTGCAACCCAGAAAATAGCCCCTTGAGGACCATAATGCTCACTGTGAGCTTTGAATTTTGGCAACTCAAATCGATCACCAGCTTTTAATTCACGCGAAATACCATCAATGGTCAAAGTGAAATTTCCTTGAACAACCAGCGCACTCACCTTGAACTCATGCTCATGAAGTTCTAGCACCTGGTTGGGCTTCCACTCGCGCACCAACACTTCTTCAAATCCATTTTTCATGGCTTGCTCGCTGAATTCGTCGTAGCTTGGAAGATTCATCACCGTCGTCCTCAAAAAAGTTCAATTCAAAGGAGTCACTCCAAGTTTGGACGTGACCTTTGCAGTTTGCTCCAACACTCAGATGGATTGAATTTCATAGATCAGTCCACTGGCTCAGATTGCTCACCGATCCGATGTATAAAAATCAAGAATAACAGAATTAAACTAAAATGAAAGAAATAATTCATCAATTCAAAAGCTCACAACCTAAAGCCCACTCAACCGGAGACCGTCCATGTCAAAAGCCTATTGGATCACCTTTTATCACGAGATACACAACGCACAAAACCTTGCTGACTATGGTGCGATTGCAGGTCCAGCCATTGCACAAGCGGGAGGTAAATTCTTGGCTCGTGGCATGCCCAGTGCAGCCAAAGAGGGTGGTAAATTGGAGAGGACCGTTCTCATCGAATTTGACAGTCTAGAGCATGCTTTGGCCACCTATGCGAGCGAAAATTACAAACTCGCAGTCAAGGCCCTTGGAGAGAATTCAGTGGTAAGAGATATTCGCATCATTGAAGGCGTTTGATTTTCGTCAAGGCCGGGTGAAGCTGAGAGACATCCCAACTAGCCCTTCTGGATCCACTCTCTACTTCTCTCCCATAATTCAGCAGCCAAGCTCTCATTGCGAGCAAATACAGTTGGTTTTTTAATCCGCGAGTTGGCATAAAAAAACCCTGTTTCACTGTGCGGCGCATCCAAGGAACAATACAAACTGGTGAGTGCACCTTGCTTGGGTGATATCAAAGGTCCCCATTTGACCAAAGGCATTAAAGTCGAGGGCAAATGTCTCCAAAAGTCAGATTGAATCACGCCAGGGTGCACGCTGTATGTGGCCAAACCTTGATGTCTATGGTTTTTAGACAATTGAGAGCTGAACAAAATATTGGCCAACTTTGAAACTGCATAATCCTTCGCCCCCAAGATGCTCTTTGTCTCTTGTCTGAGTTTTGACCAATCGATGCCCCATGCAAATCGGTGAGCATTACTGGCCACAGTCACAACTTTTGGAGTCTTGACTTTGAGCAAAGCTTGAATCAGCAGATGGGTTAGGAGAAAATGCCCCATGTGATTGACGCCAAAAGCCATCTCAAAACCCTCAACGGTGAGTCCCTTCTCACCCCCCACACCCGCATTGTTGATGAGCAGGTCAAGATGCGCGTGGTGCTGCAAAAAAAGTTTGGCACAGTCCTCAACCGATGAAAAGCTCGACAAGTCTAGCGGCAACCATTGAACCAATGCTTTCGGGTGCAATTTTAAAATTTCATCGACAACGGTCTGTGTCTTAGCCTCTGACCTACAAGCCAAATAAACCCTATAACCTCGCTCGACCAACCCAAGAGCGGTGTATCGACCGATGCCTGTATTGGCTCCCGTGATCAACGCGATGGGAGGAGAAGAGTCTGTGACTTGTGAATTTGACATGGCAACGCGATCCGATTAAGATTTCACCAGAGTTTAATTCAACTCCTCTAGTGCTCGACGCCTCGGACTTTTGAATCTACAAACGCTCTAGCCGTGCCTCATCGCTGACCGTCGTGGACGCTGACATCGTCTTTACCCAATCCACCCAAACGCGCATGAATTCTCCCGCCAGTCCCCATGAGCAATGCAAACAAAATCTCTCTGGGTCTTGGAGCATCCTGAATTCCAATCTCCATGCTGTTGTAGTGACTTCGAACATAGCTTGCGTGTATGTAGTGCAAGGGAACCATCAATCGAAAGCCAGTGTGACCCACCGCTTTTGCAGAGGGCACAATGGCTTTGGGCTCACCAAGCAAAGACCGCATGGCCCAACCACCAGCTTCATGCCATACCGCACCATGCTCCATCTCACCATCCACACCAACGATGGCTGCTTTGCTGTAAACCTCTACTTGTTCACGACCCAAGACGTCGATGAGCTCTTGAGCCAATACAGAGCCTAATTTTCGAAGTTCAGCCATGAACGGCATCAAGTCTGGCTCATACCGACCTGCGTATGGGTTGGCAACAACAGCGCATGCAGCAGCCAACTTCAGCGGCTTATTGGCAATGGGTCCGCCTTCGTGGTAGATGGTTTCTATGGTCAAACTTTTTTTTCGAATTTTGATGAGATCCATTGATGCTCTTTCATTTAAAACCAGTCAGCCTCCTAGGAGCGATTCCTAGCTATGCAAACCGATTTGTCTTGAAAATCATTATTCGATCAATTGATCAGGTCAAAATTAGGGATTACCACCAAAACACCTGCCCACTAGGGAAAGCATATGCCAATTGGGAATTCATCTTGGTGATGAACTTAGGGGTTTTCATGGTGTTCAATCGCACATCAGCCCCACTGGCGTCAGTTGAGTCAAAAAAAATCAACGTCGATCATGCCTTGCATGTTGCCAATGCTCACGCAGTTGGCATGACGATGGCTTGCTCTTTAGTGGGCCACGATCAATTGTGAGAGCAATTCAGGATTGCTCAACAAGGCAGCACTCTGTCCTTGGTGAATAACTTGTCCTCTGCTGAGGACCAAAACGTCTTGGGTCACGCCCAAGGCCAATTTGGCTGACTGTTCGACCAAGATGACGCTCAAAGACTCTTCCTTGATCAACCTCTCAATCACTCGCAAAAGCATCTCCACAATGATTGGGGCCAAGCCCTCCATCGGCTCATCGAGGAGCAATAAATCAGGACTACCCATCAAAGCTCGACCCATGGCAAGCATTTGTTGCTCTCCACCAGAGAGCTGATTGCCCATGTTGTGCTGCCGCTCATGGAGCCTAGGAAACAGATCGTAAACGCGCTCAAGTGGCCACCTGCCTGGTCGCTGCGCCACCTTTAAATTCTCAGCGACCGTGAGAGAGGGAAAAATATCACGGGTCTGAGGAACGTAACCAATACCAAGCCTTGAGCGCTTGTAGATGGGGGCTTTTTCAATGGCTTGGCCCTTGAAGGCAACTTGCCCACTCTTCATTTGCGTGTGACCCATGATCGTGGCCAGCAAGGTGGTTTTACCCACACCATTGCGACCCAAAATGGCCAAAGAACCACAGTTGGGCAATTTGAGATTGATGCCCTCTAAGACAACTGTATCAGCGTAGCCAGCCCAAACGTCATTGAGCTGCAAAACATAATCGAGAGTTGAATCACTCATGGCCTTCACCCAAATAAACTTGATGAACTCGCCGATCGTTTGCGATCTCATCGGGAGTCCCTTCACACAGGACTTTGCCCTGAACGAGCACAGTGATTTTCTTGGCAAACTTGAATACCAAGTCCATGTCATGCTCAATGATCATGATTGCAATTTCACTGGGTAAAGAATCGATCGCTTGAAGAATTCGATGTGACTCCACAGAGGGAACACCGGCTGCCGGTTCGTCCAAAAGAAGAACCTTGGGCTTTAATCCAAGCGCGATGGCCATCTCAACCAATCGTTGCTTTCCGTATGGCAAATCCTTGGCCAACACTTTGGAATCACCTGAAATCCCCAATAAATTCAACAATTCAAGGGATTCCTCGATGATTCTCTTTTGAGAAGCAGCGGTAGACCAAAATTGATTGGAGATGTTCTCTCGCTCCGCAATCGACAAGCAAACGTTATCGAGCACACTCATTTTATTAAACAGTGTGTTGATCTGAAATGTCCTGCCCAGCCCCTTCTTGACCCGATCGGCTTGGGACAAGTGGGTAACGTCCAAGCCGCCCAAAAATACGCTACCTGAGGTGGGCTTTAAACGACCCGTTAATAAATTGACGAAAGTAGTTTTACCAGCCCCATTTGGGCCGATCAAGGCATGCCGAGCACCAACAGGAAGCTCAAAATTAATGTCTTCAGCGACCGTCAAAGCCCCAAAGCTCATGCAAACACCCTTGGTTTGAATCGCCATGGTCATTTTGCGCTCCCCTTGAATAGCCCCAAAATGCGGTCCACCATGCCCAAGATGCCGCCTCTGGCGAATAAAACCACGAAGAGCAAAAGCACTCCTATTCCCAAAGTCCAGTACTCAGGAAATTGTTTTGCCAAAAAGTCTTGTGCAATCAAAAAAACGATTGGACCCACAAATGCGCCATACATTCGCCCCACTCCACCCAAAATCAACATGACCAGCAATTCACCCGAGGGCTCAAAACCCAATACGTTCAAGCCCACGAATTGATTGGTCTGCGTCAAAAGGGCTCCGGCGATTCCAGCAAGTGCTGCTGAGAAAGTGTAGACGTACATTAATTTGCCATACACCCCCGCGCCAATGGCTTGCATGCGAAGGTTGTTTTCACGAATGCCAGTCAAAGAAGCTCCAAAAGGTGAAAAAATCACCCTTCTCACCAAATACCATCCGACAAAGAGAACGAGTAAGCACCAAAGGAATGCGGTTTTACCGAACATGTCAAAGTTGAACAATCCTGCAATTGGCGCAATGGAAACACCAGAAAGCCCATCTGCCCCTCCAGTGATGTTGGTGGCCTTGTTTGCCACTTCCAAACAAAGTGCAGCAATGGCCAAGGTCAGCATCAATTGAGTGAGTCGTTTGGTGCGCAAAATAATGGCTCCTGTCACCAAGCCCAATACTGCAGAGACCAAGGCACTGATGAAGAGAGACAAAACGGGATCGGTCAGGTGAAACCTAACGGACAAAATGCCGCAAGTGTATGCACCCACACCGAAAAACGCAGCATGCCCCAGAGTAATGATGCCTGAGTAACCCACAATCAGATCAAGTGACAAAGCAAACAAGATGTAGATGAGGACTCGAGCACCCAGGGATAAATATTCAGGCAAGTAGTAATAGACCAAAGCGCTGAAAACCCAAGGCAAAACCTCGGTCCACCTCAGTCGTGCATTTGCACTGTATCCAATGTGTTGACTCATGATCTTTTCCCAAAAAGACCGGCAGGTCGCCAAAGCAATAGCGCAATGGTGGCAATGTAGATAAAGAATGAACCCAACTCAGGAATCCAATATTTACAGGCTGTATCGGTGACACCAATCAAGAGTGCTGCTACAAAAGGCCCCTTCAAACTGCCCAAGCCACCCACAGACACCACAATCAAAAAGAAGACCAATTGCTCCAGGGGATAAGTGGGCTGGATGGCAACAATATCCGCCCCCAATGCTCCACCTAAACCCGCCATACCGCTACCCAAGGCAAATGTGATGGTGAAGAGTCGCTTGGTGTTGATTCCAATGGACTGGGCCATGGCCCCATGATCAACAGATGCCCTGACCATGGCACCCCATATGGTGCGCTCCACGCCGAACCAAAGTCCTCCAATGATCAAGGAGCTGAAACAGATGATGAAAACACGATAAGCGGGGAAATCTCTTCCCAACAATGAAAATTGCCCCCGCAAGTACTCAGGCAAAACAACCGGTTGCTGCAAAGTACCAAAGGTCAATCTCGCACAAGCCACGCCAATGTAGATGATGCCAATCGTGAGTAAGACTTGCTCGAGTTCAATTGCACCGTAGAGTCTTTGATACAAAAGTTTTTCCAATACAACACTCACAAGAGCGATCAATGAAAAAGACAAAAACAAAGCCAAGGGAAATGGAATGTTGAATTTAGATAAGGAAGTCACCAAGACGTAACCGCCAGCCATGGCAAAAACGCCATGAGCCAAATTGGTAAATCCCATCAAACCCATCGTGATCGATAAGCCAACTGAGATCACGTAAAGGATCATGCCATAGGCCAGACCATGAAAGGCCACGCTGATGAGTGAAGCGAAAAAAGAATCCATTGAGAAATCAAACCCATGTAAACAAATAATCCCTTGACCTCGCGGCCAAGGGATTGATCAAAAGAAAGTCATTATTTCTTTTTATCAGCTTCTTTCATTGGATCTTTGATGGCCGTTCCAATGGTTTCAATTTCAACATTGGCAAGCTTGCCATTGACCTTTCTGACTTCACGCAAATACTCAGGATTGATCACATCACGTGTTTCTGGGTCAATCGAAAAAGCACCTCTGGGACTCGTCGTGCTCTTGTATTTCTTGAGCAATTCCATGGTTTTATCAGGATCGACTTTACCGGCTTGTTCGCGAATGGCATAAAAGATTGCATCCATTGCATCCCATGCACCCACTGCCATGAAGCCTGGCGTGTGGTCCTCTCCATATTCCTTGCGATAGGCGGCCACAAAAGCCTTGTTGGAGGGACGATCAGAGGCTGCAGAGTAATGGTGAACTGTTGTCACACCCAATGCCACATCTCCCATGCCTTGTAACTCTTCATCGGTCACGATATCGCCCGTGCCAATGTATTTGATGCCTGCCTTTGGCAAATCCAAATCAGCATAAGCCTTCATCATTCCTGATGCGGCTTTACCAGCGGGGTTGTAGCCAAAGATCACATCAGGCTTGGCATCCTTGATTCTTTGCATGAAGGGCACAAAATCGGGGTTGGCCAAGGGAACGCGAACACTGCCCACGATTTCACCGCCACCCTCTTTGAATCCTTTGATGAACCCTTCCTCAGCCTCATGACCAGGCGCAAAGTCGCTGACTGCGGTATAAGCTTTTTTGTACTTTTTGGCAGCCCATTGACCCAGTGGATAAGCCGACTGCCAAAGCGTGAATGAAACCCTGGCCATGTAGGGTGCATTGTTCATGATGCGCGCACCAGCGGCGTTCATGCTGATGAAGGGCACCTTCGCCTCAGTGGTCAGTGGCGCAATCGCAGCCATATTTGGAGTCCACACAAAACCCGTTAAGAAGTTCACTTTGTCACGAACGATCAACTCTTGGGCAACACGCTTGGCGGTATCAGGGTTGGGACCTGTGTCATCTCGGGTGATCACCTCAACCTTGACGCCAGGAGGCAACTTGTCGCCATTGAGCTTCATGTAAAGCTTCACGCCTTTGTCCAACTGGTCCCCTTGAGCAGCGGCTGCACCACTGTAGGAGCTCAAAAATCCAATTTTGACGGTTTGAGCTTGAGCCATGCCTGCCATTGCCAAGGCGCTGACAAGAGCACCCAGACGCATGAATGATAAAAATTTCATTTGAACTCCAAAGTCAATTACAAAGAGAGTTCTATTATTGAATAAAAAGCCTGTGAATTCTTCAATTCAGACATCGATTGCTCAACAAATACTTGCAAATGTCGCCACGTTCTTTTGCTCTTATCGGTGTAAACCCTAGGATTTAATGTCTTTTGACATCTTCTATTTTTGAAGGGCCTGCTGTAAAAATTTTGATGTGTCTCTCAAAGCCCCGCTCCAATCTCCAATTTGTTTTTGCCAAAAAAGATGGGCGTTTTCATACCACGGAGTTTTGATGCCTGCTTTGAGCCATCTCCAATCTGAGTTGAAGGGCAACAAGATCAAAGTTGGCGTGCCCGTCGCACCAGACAAGTGGGCGGTTGAATTGTCCACAGAGACCACCCAGTCGCAACAAGAGATCAATGCAGCCAATCCATCTAAATCATTGAACGTATCCAAACCCGAAATGCGCAAGAGCTCAATGCCAAGGTTTGACCTCAAAGACTCTACGTCATGGCTCGTGTCTCCATACTGAAGATCCACGTATCGAACATGAGGCAGATCCAAAGCGTGAATGAGTGCTGTCAAATCAAGGCTCCGATCTTTGCCAGTGCTCGAACTCCTGCTCTTCCAATTGACGCCAATCCAGACGTCGCCACTGGCTTTATGCCGACGAACGATGTCCAATTTCCGCTGCTCATCAACCTTCAAATGTTTGCCCGCGGTCGATGAAATCGATTCGAGATCTTTTCCGAACCAACGCCCCAAACTACCGATGGGCAAATGGTGCTCAAAGTCTTGATCGTTGATGTCCATCTCACTTGAGATAAAGGTCAGATTGGGATGAGTTCTTGCCATCAAAGCTGTCAGTCGTGGGTCAAGCTTGACCGTGACACTGCAAGCCAGGGATGCAACATGGTTCAAAAATTTAGCAAACATGACTTCAGTGCCAACACCTTGCTCGGGCCAGATGAGCAAACGTTCTGATCGCTCCCCCATCTTCAATTGGGGGTTTGATGTCTCCAAGATTGGCGAGCTCAATTTGGGATCGAACCACCTCCATTCATAGGAATCCCAACCTTCTTGAAAGCGTCCATTTTGTAAAAATGCAAAAGAACGACTCAAATGGGCATCCACGTGATCGTCCTTTAGCATTAGCACCCATTCATAATGAAGCAAAGAGCGCTCAATTTGTTTGAGATCTTGCAAGGCGTTGGCTTTGTTCAACAGTCCTTGCACATCGAATGGATCAATCGCAATAGAGCGGTCATAGCAGCGAATGGCTAAATCAAGAAGGCCTTGATCCTTGAAAACGACGCCCAAATTGTTGTGACCATTTGCATGCAAAGGCCTGACCAACAAACTTCTCTCTATATAGATTTGCGCATCAAGCGGTCTTCTTTGAGCTTTTGCAACGAAGCCCAAATTGAACCAAGCACTCGCAAAAGCGGGGTCACAAACAAGGGCTCGCTCTAAGGCCAGCATCACATCGTTTTGAGACCCCGTTTGCGCATTGAGCAATGAAAAATTAAAGTGTGCTCGAGCGTTCAAGGGTGAAGCGATCAAGGCCAATCCATTGACTCGAAACGCACTTTGGACATCGCCCATTTTTTGAAAAAGTTGTGCCAAGTCAAGAAGTGTCGACGCTGAACTTGGGTCTAGCGAAAGCGCGCTGTCCAGACAACGCTTAGATTCCTCAAATCGATCCAGTGCCATGAGCAAAATGGCCCTTTGGCTCCAGGCCCTGAGAAAAGAGGTGTCGTTTCTCAAGGCATGCTTCATAGAGGACAAAGCCTCTTCCAATTGGCCCAATTGATGATGCGTCAAAGCTGCATTGAACCAATACAAAACAACTTTGTCGTTGATCAGCAAAGCGCGATCAAAAGCATCAAGGGCTGGGTTGAGTTGTTTTTGCTGCTCAAAAAGCAGGCCCAAATTGAATTGAATATCAGCATTAGCAGGATCAATGACCATGGCCCTGCGAAAAAGCATGAAGCTTTGATCAATCCGCTCAAGCTGAGCATTGAGCATGGCCAAAAGCAAAGGAATTTCAGCATCCAAAGGGCAAGACCGCATCAACTCAAGGTAGATGGGCTCGGCCTTGCTCAGTTGTCCACCTTGGTGCAATGAAAGCGCCAAATCACGCCAAGCAACTGCAGTCATAGACTGCCCTTGAAAGTCAAAGGAACTGGGTTTGCTCAGTCGATCCATGTGTTCTTCAATGTGTCAACGGGTGCGAGATCACCCCCACTGAAGTCCAACGGACTCTATCCCAGCAATGCAAATCTCTTCATCCTCATCTCCAGTTCCCCCACTCGCGCCAACAGCACCCAAGATCTGGCCGTCTGTGGATTTGATCAACACAGCACCCGTTTGAGGTAAAAAACGGCCCTCAGCAGTGGCAGCCAAGGTGACGAAGAAGTTGGGGTTGTCTTTTGCGCGCTGAGCCAAAATTCGACTGCTCGAGCCCATACCAACGGCACCCCAAGCTTTGCCTCTTGCAATGTCAAACCTGAACATGCTCGCACCGTCCTCACTTGCAAATGCTTTCAGATGACCCGCCGAATCCAACACCACCACACCCATGGGTTTGAATTGAGAGGCTCTCGCTTTGATCAAAGCGTTTTCAATGATTTTGTTGGCAATGTTTAAGCTCAAGTGCGACATGTTCAATCTCCTGGGTTTTGATCAGATGAGAGATCATTTTAGGAGGAAATGAAGTGATGACAATAGCAAGTATGGTTTTTTGAATCATGGTTTATAGACCAACGTTGAAGTTCATCCAAAATAGAAAGAGATAGGCGAATAAAAATATGGATTTGTTCACTGATTCTAATCCGAGAAAAATCGAAAGCATCTGTATGTCGATTTAAAGAGCGACCCATCATAAAAGACTTCAATTGACAATTTGATAATTATCAAACAAGAAAAATATCGAGAGATTAGAGTCAAGTTCTCACAATCAACCAAAGAAGTACAAACCATGAAAACAGACGCACAAATTCAACTCGATGTCATTGCCGAGCTCAAATATGAACCCACCATACACCAATCCAACATAGGCGTGTCGGTGAAAGAAGGAATTGTGGCGCTAAGAGGTGAGATTGAGCATTATTTTGAAAAATACCATGCTGAAGCTGCTGCTCAACGGGTCTCTGGTGTTCGTGGAGTGGCCATGGAATTGGAGGTGAAATTGCCAAACAGCGTCAAGCGATCCGATAGTGACATTGCTCACGCCATTGACAACCTCATCAGCTGGTCGGCCCTTTTAAGCAAAGATTCGGTCCAAGTCAAAGTAGAGGGCGGGTGGGTAACACTTTCGGGAGAGGTTAAATGGCACTACCAAAAAGCCATGTTAAACACCTCTATCAGCCACTTGATGGGGGTGGTTGGCATCAGCAATCAGCTGGTCATCAAACATGAGGTTGCAAAATCAGAGGTGAAATCTGACATTGTTGAGGCATTGAATAGACGGGCAAAGGACGACGCCAAAAGCATAGACATTCAAGTCAAAGGAGGCGAAGTCACACTGAGTGGTAGTGTTCACAGCTGGAATGAAAAGGCACTGGTCAAACAAGCCGCCTGGAGCAACTCCAGCGTTGTGAGTGTCGTTGACAAGTTGCAGGTTATCAATTAAATGGGTTTACGGATATAGCGAATAACAATCGCAAAATTGAAAAACCATGAGCTCACGGCTCATGGTTTTTTTCTAACTTAAGAATTCAAATCTTGAGCGTTGCCATCGACTCTTTTGCCAAATCAGATGATTTAGACGCACTTGCAAGTGCATCTTTCATGACGGTATGGCTTGCATCTAGAGTGGATTTCACGACAGCGAGGGCCATTGATGAAATTGGGTTGCCATGCAAAGCAGGTGACTTTAAAACTTCTGCTGTCAAAGCACAACTTTCTTCAACTTGTTGTTGCAAAATACTAGCAACCTTTGAGTGCGCAACAAAACCCAAATGATAAACAGACTCAGCAAAAGCCAAATTATCTTTGACTTGCTGCGCCATTTGTTGAGTTACCGACTCTAAGAGATTCGATGCAACAGGACTTTGCGAGTCCTCACTGTTGATGGAATGCAAAGATTTTAGAGAAAGTTTACTGTGCGTCAATACCAAACCAATCATTTGAAACATTTGTTTTTGATAAAGATGTCCAATCTCCAATGTACGATTACGCACAACCGCTGCTGATTCACTGTTGGTTTTCATAGATACCCCTTTACGATCTAAATTTAATTAAAAAGATTGAAATTTCAAACCTTCACTTGAAGGAAATTTGATCATATTTAGAACTCAAATGAATGTTTGTATGCCAGCGAACATTTGGGTATGTGTTTAACAAAACATTGATACAACATCATACTTTCGTTGATTTCGCAAAAATACACACTGAAGTAATGAGAAATATCAATTCAATACAAATAAAAAAAATGAAAATTGAGAGCGCTGAAATCAAATCGAGAGCAA
>CAIPII010000198.1 GCA_903865035.1 uncultured Burkholderiales bacterium
CGTGAAAGACTGGAATCTTCATGCGTTCACGCAGTTTTCGCTCGACGTAGAAACAATCGGGCGCTTTGATGTCCTCTAAATTGATGCCACCAAAGGTGGGCTCCAAAGAGGCGATGATGTCAACAAGCTTGTCCAAGTTCTTTTCATTGATTTCAATGTCAAAAACATCGATACCGGCAAACTTGTGGAACAAAACCCCTTTGCCCTCCATCACAGGCTTGGCGGCCAAGGGACCAATGTCACCCAAACCCAGCACGGCCGTGCCGTTGGTGATCACGGCCACCAAATTGCCACGGGCCGTGTATTTGTAAGCGTTGTTGGGGTCTTTGACGATCTCTTCACAAGGAGCGGCCACGCCAGGCGAATAAGCCAGAGCCAAATCGTGCTGATTGACCAATTGCTTGGTGGCTTGAATGCTGATTTTTCCGGGGGTGGGGAACTCGTGGTATTCGAGTGCCGCACGGCGAAGTTCTTGTCTCGCTTTGAGGCGGTTTTCGTCGCGCTGTTCGGTAGAGATCTTGGGGTCGTGGTCGTTCATATATCGGTCCAAGCAAAGTAAAGGGCGAGCCTCTCATCACAAGAAGCATCGCTTGGCAAAACATCAATCTGGCACACAAAGTCACAAGGTGTCAGATGCAATCAAAGGATTGTAGGCCTCTTTGGAGACCATTCATCAAGGGTGCCCATTGGGCATCAACGCAAGGCTCAAAGTTCAACCATTTCGAATTCTGACTTTTGAACGCCGCACTCAGGGCACAACCAATCGCTTGGCACATCGGCCCAAGCGGTGCCCGCGGCGATTCCTTCTTCTGGACGACCCAAAGACTCATCGTAGATGAAACCACAAACCACACACATGTAGGTTCTCGAATTGGAGGACATGGACTAACCTTTCAAAAAAACAATGCACTCTAAGGCGCATAGGCGAATGACATCAAAATTCAGGAGGCCATCAATTGCTCAATGGCCTCAATGGAGACAGGCACTTCACGGCTGATCAACTCAACGCCGTCCTCACGAACCCAGGCATCGTCTTCAATTCGAATCCCCAAATTCCAAAAGGCCTCGGGCGCATGAGCACTTGGGCGCACGTAGAGTCCTGGCTCAATGGTGAGCACCATGCCCGCTTCCAGTTTGCGCGGTGTGCTCGATGGGATTTGCGCCGCTGTTGCGGGAGAGTTGGGCGCTTGAAGCGACATTTGCTTCCAAGAAGGGGTTTGACTCTGGGGGAGCGCAGCTTGTACATACGACCCACAGTCGTGCACATCCAGCCCCAACCAATGGCTGGTGCGGTGCATGTAGTAGGCCGAGTAGTGGCGATTCTCAAGGATGTCGTCCACGTGTCCGTGCTCCTTGGTGTTCAAGAGCCCCAAATCCAATAGGCCTTGAGACAGAACCCTCAGACACGCCTCGTGAGGTGCAGTGAAAGGAGCGCCCGCCCGTGTGGCTTCAACAGAGGCCTCTTGGGCCAGGAGCACCAGGGCGTAGAGATCGCGTTGAGGGCCTGTGAAGCGCCCGTTGGCTGGGAAGGTGCGGGTGATGTCACTGGCGTAACCCTGCAGTTCACATCCCGCATCGATCAAGACCAGGTCTCCATCTTTGACGGGCGCTTTGTCCGCTCTGTAGTGCAGCACACAAGCGTTGGCTCCAGCCGCCACGATGGAGGTGTAGGCAACAGACTCAGAGCCATGGCGTCTGAATTCGTGCAGCATTTCCGCCTCCAAGTGGTACTCCGCAATGGGCTTTTTTGCCCGAATGGACTGAGCACTCAACTGCATGGCACGAATGTGGGCTTTGGCGCTGATGCTGCAAGCGTCTTTCATGATTTGGATTTCGTGGGCGTCCTTGATCAAACGCATTTCATCCAAAATCAAACATGCATTTTTGATCACCTGCGGCGCACGCACCCCAGCGCGAGCTTTGATGGCCAAAGCCGAAATCCAGGCGTTGATTTTTTGATCAAAGCCTTCGTGTGTTCCAAAAGGAAACCAAATCGATTCAGTGTTTGCCAAATACTGAGGGGCGTAGTGATTGATGTCAAGGATGGAGTGCGCGCGCTCCACACCCAGGGCCTGGGGCGCTTCATCGGGGCCCAAGCGATAGCCATCCCAAATCTCACGCTCAAGGTCTTTGGGCTGACAAAATAGAACGCTCTCTCCCGCGGCATTGACCCATAAAACCGCATCGGGCTCAACAAATCCGGTCAAATAGTAAAAGTAGCTGTCAAAACGGTAAGGGTGGTCGCTGTCACGGTTTCTGGTGCGAGTGGGCGCCGTTGGGATGATGGCCACATCCATTGGACCCAGTTGAGAGCTCAAGCGTTGGCGACGTTCTTGGTAAATGTTCATGGTGTTTGCTCAGCAGCAGTCATTTCAATGTTTGAGATGGTCAAAGGGCTCAAAGGCCATGATGGCATTTGCCTGCACTCGATAGACCACAGTGTAAGAGATTGGCCAAGTGACACAACGCTCACGTTCAATCAACCGGCTTAAAAATGGGGGTCATCACATTCAAAGTCCTGACTTGCACGTCATGCGAAGCATGATCAGGCATTCAATTGTGCCAAACGCTCAGGGGTTCCGACATCGGTCCATTGCCCCTCAAAGAGGCTGGCTCCAACCCGTTGATCTTTCATCGCCTCTTTGAGCCAAGGTGCCAAGGGGGCTTTGACGCCTTGAGGATTCCCGGCTTCGATCATGCAAATGGGGCTTGAAAAAAAAGCTTTCTTGTAAAGTGCAATCGTGCTGAAAGTGTAGGTCTTTGGAGCCATTGAGCTGCTCGCATCTTCTAGCCGACGCGCGACTGAATCTTGAATCCAAAAGTCACCTCTTGGGTGTTGAGGTGGGTTGGGGACAAGCCACAGGTGAGCCAAGTGAGCGCTTTTTGAAAATCGAACAAAGTCCTCTTGAGAAAAATCAAACTCTGGTGCATACACATCACCTGCAACCACCCAAAACACGTCCTCCAAAAGGGGAAGCGCGCGAACAATGCCGCCACCTGTCTCAAGCGCACCCCCAAAATCCAGGTCCTCGCAAGAGAAAGTCAGATCAAGGCTGCGCGCCTCTTTTTGCATTGAATCTATGGCGTAGGGGGTTTTCAAATGGGTGCGAATTTGACCCCCCAACCAAGCGGTGTTGATGACTGCACGCTTGATGCCCGAGCGGCCCAATTGGTTGAGTGAGTGATCAAGCAAGGTGCGCCCATGGACTTTGAGCAAGGGCTTGGGTGTCGTGTCGCTCAATGGGCGCATGCGCTCGCCTCGACCTGCCGCCAAGACGAGGGCTTGGGCTTTGGGGCTTGTGGGGTCAAATGCACCTGGGGTGTTCAAGGTCTTGGGCTTTCGCAATTCAAGTCAAGCAATTGGCGTGTGTTCTGGGCTCAAAGGATCTACAAAATCCCTTATGATGAGTGAGACA
>CAIPII010000199.1 GCA_903865035.1 uncultured Burkholderiales bacterium
ACACCCTATAATGCTTTTGACTCGAAGACGTTGCAGAATATTTGCCCTTGGAATATTCTGCAAGGTGCAGAATATTTGCCCTTGGTGAATATTCTGCAAGGTGTCACGTCTTCGAGTTTTTTTCTTTGACAACACCAAAACTTCACTTCAGAATCACCAAAACCTTTGCAAAGGTCTTTCAAACCAAAGGATCATCCTGTCATGAACTCGATATCCGAATTCCTGCCAACAACTGGTCAAACGGACCAACACCTGATTCACTCAAAAATGCTTGGTGGTTGACCTCTGGTGACATGGATTTCATATGAAGAGGATGTCTTTGCTTAATCATTTAACTTCAGCACTGACTTGATCTAGCTTGCTTTATGTTTGACCAGTTGGCCCTGATCTCATCTAAAATCAATTTAAATCCGACATTGATCACATTAATTTAATCGTCCATGACAAATCCGCCTCGGGTCTCCGTCTTAATCAGAACTCTTTGGCGTGAGTCCCTGGTTGCAACGCTCAAAAGCGTTGCCGCTCAAACCCATCCTCATCTCGAAATTGTTTTGGTGGGACCACGAGCAGGTCAATTGCCAGATTTGACCACTTATTGCAAATCACCCGTCTCACTTGTGCTCACCGAGCACACAAGCCCAAGATCTCAAGCCGCCAACCTAGCACTTGATTGTGCAACTGGTGAGTACTGTATATTTCTTGACGATGACGACTGGTGGGACCCCGAGCACATTTCAAACTTGGTCGAGTCACTTCAAGAAGTAGAACACTCACCTGAGTCAATCCATATTGACTCAGCCAAAAGCTTCTGGGTTGCCCATTCCTTGACACAATTTGTTAATTTTGATTTGTCAGAGGTACATACCCAACCCTTTATTCAAGGTGGCGCACTTGACCCCATTCGCCTCTTAGCAGGAAACAGCTTGGCGATTCATACTGTGCTTTTTCCAAGGGCATTGGTGCATTCAAAAGGGTGCCGTTTTGATGAAACTTTTGATCTCTTCGAGGACTGGGACTTTTGGATTCAGATCTCCCAATGGTCAAACTTTCAACTCGTCCCCAAGGCCACCGCCTTCTATCAAATTCATGATAGCTCAGGAGTTCACGATCTAAAGCCATTTGCGAACTCAGCAGCCCTTTCAATTTATCGCAAATGGATTCCTAAGCTTGGCAATGCCGCACTCGCTCAACTCATGAACTTGGTCTGGCGACATGCCGATTTGGAAAATGAAAAACATCAGCTTCTTCATGAACGAGTTGATTTGCTTGACCAAATCAAAGCCTTGGAGCAAGAGAAAACTCAGCTGACACTGGCTCTTGTTCACGCCGATCACACTCGAGAAATCTTGCAAGAAGTCCTTCAAAGCCACAGCTGGCGGATCACCGCACCTCTTCGAAACCTCATTCGTTGGCTCAAAGGAACAACTCAATTTCCCCAGGACGTTGATTTGGTGAGAAAGAAGACTGATAGATCTTCCTATTTTTGGCTTCCTGAGTGGATCAAGTTACCCCTCAGAAAACAGCTTCACAGAATTTTTTTGGTGAAATCTTGGCTGTCTAAAATTCTCAACCCAAAAGGATTTGGTGAGCACCACAAAAATCAACCTGCCTTTGTTCAACGTCCGCTGCTTAAAAACTTGAAAGAAAGCATTTCACAAC
>CAIPII010000200.1 GCA_903865035.1 uncultured Burkholderiales bacterium
GGATTTGCAGTGCACGAAGCACTCATGCTGATCCTTGGTTCTGTCCTACCCAGCGACTTGCCCAATCCCTCGCTATCCCCTGTCTTGAGTGCCATGGCGGTGGGACTGATCTTGATGTTCTCTTTTGGTTGGCCTCCCATCGTACAACTCTCCAAGGTTCCCGCCATGCGCGTTATCCGCAGAGACATGGGACCCAGCCCCCTGTCAGCATGGGCCGTGATGGGCATGGGTCTGATTGGCTTTGGCGCTCTCCTATTGATGATCAGTCAACATGCCCGCTTGGTCCTCACGGTGCTCGCAGGATTTGCGTTTGCTGCAGGCCTTTTTGTGGCGCTCAGTCTGGTTTGTCTGAAGCTCCTCAAGCAGTGGCTCTCCAAAGAAAATCCCCCTTTGTGGCTTCGCTTGGCCTCACAACAGCTCTACTCCAGACCGTGGCAAACCGCCACACAAGTCAGCGCCCTGTCTTTGGGACTTTTGGCCCTCTTTTTATTGATCTTGTTGCGCACCGACATGATTCACAGTTGGCAAGAGAGCACCCCGGAAGATGCACCAAACCGCTTTGTCATCAATGTGATGCCCGAGCAAAGCAAAGACTTCTTGCGTGCTTTGGATGACGCTGGCGTCAAAGAGCGGGACTGGTATCCGATGATTCGAGGAAGACTCACCCAAATCAATGGCAAGAGTGTTTCTCAAGCCGATTACAACGATGATCAAGCCCGTCGAATGGTGGAGAGAGACTTCAATCTGTCTTTCAGTGAAACGCTTCCCAGCTACGACAAAATCACGCAAGGACAATGGGTGAGTGGCGACACCCATGGCTTGAGCCTTGAAGAAGGACTTGCCAAAACACTCCACATCAATATGGGAGATGAGTTGAGTTTTGACATCGCTGGTGTGATCAAAACCGCACGCGTCACCTCCATTCGCACGGTCAATTGGACCAGCATGCGGGTGAACTTCTTTGTCATGTTCCCCCTCAAAGACATGCCCTCGCTGCCCACCACCTACATCTCCGCCTTCAAAGCACCCCCAACTCCTCGATTTGATGCCAAACTCAATGTGCTTTTCCCAAACATCACGACAGTGGACATGAGCGCCACACTCCACCAAATTCAAAACCTCTTGAACCAGGTGATTGCAGCCGTTGAGACCTTGTTTGTGTTTGCACTAGGAGCGGGCATGTTGGTGCTCTTTGCAACCGTGACCCTCTCGCGCACCCAACGTCTCAGAGAGCAAGCGATTTTCAGGGCGCTTGGGGCAACAACCGAACTGCTCGCGCGAGTTCAAAGAACAGAGCTCTTGGGTGTGGGAGCTTTGTCTGGCTTTTTGGCCTCCATCTTGGCTTGGATTTTAGGAGCCTTGCTGGCTCACTACGTTTTTGATTTCACTTGGACCCCAAGCCCTTGGGTACTGGGATTGGGAACGCTCACAGGTGCTGCACTTTCGTGGACAGCAGGCGCTTGGAGTTTGCACCAAGTGTTAAAGCAACCGGTGGTCAAAACCCTTCGCCAAGCCCCTGTTTAAAACCAGGATGATTGATAGACGCTCCACTTGCCTGGGCTTTGAGGGTTTGAACGAATGAAGAGATTTTTTAACTCCAACAAAAAGACGCACCCGTCAAAGCTTGATAAGATTTGACGATGGAACCCAATTCAAATCCTCAACCCACAGCCATCACCCCTTTTGAAGCCATGGGAGGAGAGACAACCGTTGCTCGTTTGACAGCGCGTTTCTATGAATTGATGGACACACACAGTGAATTCTCGGCACTCAGAGCGGTTCACCCTCCAGATCTTGCGCATGCGCAAGAGCGACTCACTTGGTTCTTGATGGGATGGCTCGGTGGTCCTCCTGTTTACATGGAGCGTGTAGGTCACCCCATGCTCAGAGCGCGCCACATGCCCTTTCCCATTGGCATCTTGGAGAGAGATCAATGGGTGGCTTGCATGAGTCAAGCCATGCAAGACTGCCACATTCCCCCAGAGTTGAGAGAACCCCTTGAAAAAAGTTTTTTTGGGACAGCCGACTGGATGAGAAACAAAGCGGGTGCTTAAAGAGAGCACAACCTTGGGCTGGTTTTGGAGCTCAGGCTTTTTGAAGCTTCAACTCGATCCCTTGAGCAACACCACCAAAGCACCTGCACCGCCCTCAGCTGGTTTTGCCTGCACAAAAGCCAACACCTCTTGTTTTTGAATCAACCAAGCCTGGGTTTTGGCTTTGAGCACCGGGGTCTTCCCAGGAGATCCCAACCCTTTGCCGTGCACCACCCTCACACAGCGCCAACCCATCTTGACCGCGTCTCGAACGAAAGTGCCAAGCGCCTCCCTGGCCTCCTCTCTTCTCAAGCCATGAAGGTCAATTTGGGACTGAATGCTCCAGCCGCCAGTGCGCAGTTTTTTGGTGACATCCAGACCAATGCCAGGACGCCTGAAGCTCAATTGATCGTCCACATCAAGCAGCGTGGACGCATCAAACTCATCGCTCAAACTCTCTTTCATGACCGCTTGATCGTCTAGTTTTTGCTGAAAAGCCTCGGGCTTTGGAGGCTTGGGCTGAGGGATTTCGTGCTGCGGATGGGCCAAGGGCTTGACCCGTCCAATGGCTTTGACAAAGAGATTTTTTTCGGCTTGTTCACGTTTCAAGCGCGCTTGCTCCTGGGCCAAGCGCTCGAGTTCAAGGGCTTTGGCGCGTGCCAAATCCGCCTTCATTTGGGCTAGGTCTTGAAACGATTTGGCTTTGGCACTCAAGGCGATGTTCTCAAAAAATCAAGGGCTTAGGCATTTTCTCCATGGTCTCTCATCACAGCAGGACAAAAAAAGATTCAAAGAGCTTGAAAATCAATGATAGCTTGAATTCCAAAAGGTACCGCAATTGAGCCTCGAAGAGCTTAAAATTGTGCGTCTTTGCTCGATTTGCAAATCACTCTCTGTATAAGCTAAAAGTGCTTTGGAGATCTCGCTGCTGTGTTAAATTGAAAGTGCACCATGTCCCTACCCATCATTGATGAACATTCTTTTGTGACCCTGCACTATCGCCTGGCAGGTCCTCAAGGGGATTTGATCAACACCTTCAATGACAAACCTGCGACCTTGACCCTGGGTTCGAGCATTCTCTCGCCCGCCATTGAAGCCCGATTATTGGGGCTTGCAGAAGGGGTGCACACCACACTTGACATTCCACCTGGTGAGGCATTTGGCCCTCGCAACCCGGACATGCTCCAATGGGTCAAGAAAAGCTTGCTTGCGGAATTGGGAGACCCACATGAGGTCTACGCCGCTGGTGATGTTGTACAGTTTCCAACACCCGACGGTCAATCGCAGTATGCAGGTACAGTGGTGGAACAAAATGAGAGCGCCGTGCGCTTTGACTTCAACCACCCTTTGGCAGGTCAAGCGGTGCAATTCGAAGTGAAAGTCTTGGGGGTGATGTGATGCAAACCATCAACGAACGAGAGGTCTTGTTGGCTCAACCCAGAGGGTTTTGTGCCGGAGTGGACCGAGCCATTGAAATCGTGGAAAAAGCGCTTGAAAAATTTGGCGCTCCGGTCTACGTTCGCCACGAGATCGTGCACAACACCTTTGTCGTCAACGATTTGAAACAAAGGGGCGCCGTTTTCATTGAAAACTTGGAGGACGTTCCTTTGGGCGCCACTTTGGTTTTCAGTGCCCATGGGGTGCCCAAAGTGGTTGAGCGCCAAGCCTTGGATCGACAACACCAAGTCTTTGATGCCACCTGCCCCTTGGTCACCAAGGTGCACGTTGAATTGGCTAAACTCGCCAAAGAAGGCTTTGAATTCATCATGATTGGCCACAAAGGGCACCCTGAGGTCGAGGGCACCATGGGTCAGTTGGAGAGCGGCATCCATTTGGTCGAAGATGTTGAGGATGTTGAGCGCGTCACCCCCTCTCAAACGCAGAGGTTGGCGGTCGTGACCCAAACCACTTTGTCCGTGGACGACGCTGCAGACATCTTTCAAGCGATTCAGAAAAAATTTCCCAACATTCGCTCTCCCAAACAGCAAGACATTTGCTACGCCACTCAAAACAGACAAGATGCCGTCAAAATGATGAGCTCAGCGGTTGACTTGGTGATCGTGGTCGGAAGCCCCACGAGCTCCAACTCAAATCGCTTGAAAGACGTGGCTGCAAAATACGGCACCCCCAGTTTCATGGTGGACTCTGCTGAAGAACTCAAGCCCGAGTGGTTTGAAAACCGCAACCGCATTGGTGTCACCGCTGGAGCCTCCGCCCCCGAGGTGCTCGTGCAAGAGGTGCTCAAAAAAATCAAAACCCTTGGGCCCATCAGCGTGAGGCAACTCCAAGGCATCGAGGAGACTGTTAAGTTTCCTTTGCCCAAAGGCCTCAAAATCGATTCGAATGAGTCAAGCAGCTGATCCACCCATCTGAATGACCCAAAGATTTCCAATCCATCGTTCGCAACTCCATTTTTTTCTACACCCATCAACATGTTAGACATCAACTTACTCCGCCACGATTTGGACCACGTGATCGCCAGACTTCAAACGCGCAAGTCACCCCAAACCTTTTTGGATGTCTCTGCCTACCAAGCCTTGGAGAGTGAGCGAAAAACCATTCAAACGCAAACCGAACAACTCCAAGCCTCACGCAACGCCCTATCCAAGCAAATTGGACAACTCAAATCCAAGGGGGAATCTGCAGATGCCGTGATGGCGCAAGTGGCCGATCTGAAAACTGAACTCGAAACTTGCGCAACACGCCTTGAGTCCATTCAGTCTCAACTCGAAGCCATGCTCTTGGCTGTGCCCAACTTGCCTCAGGCAAGCGTTCCCGTGGGAAGTTCTGAGAGCGACAACGTCGAGTTGCGACGCTGGAGCCCAACGGGGACCGAGCCCAAAGCACTTGCGTTCACCCCAAAAGATCACGTTGAGCTCGGTGAGCCCCTGGGCTTGGATTTCGAAACGGGTGCAAAACTCTCTGGCGCACGCTTCACGGTCATGAAAGGCCCCATTGCGCGCCTTCACCGCGCACTGGCTCAGTTCATGCTGGACACCCAAACGCAAGAGCACGGCTACACCGAGTGCTACACGCCCTACGTCGTCAACGCTCAAACCCTCAAAGGCACGGGTCAATTGCCCAAGTTCGAAGAGGATTTGTTTGCCGTCAAAAAAGGCGGGCAAGAGGCCTTGGGAGGTGAGTCTGAACAAACCGCTTTGTATTTGATTCCCACTTCCGAGGTCACACTCACCAACTTTGTGCGAGACACACTGCTCAGCGAAGCCGACTTGCCGATTAAGCTTACCGCACACACGCCTTGTTTCAGATCAGAAGCAGGCGCCCACGGCAGAGACACCCGCGGCATGATTCGTCAGCATCAATTTGACAAAGTGGAGATGGTGCAAATCGTTCACCCTGATCACAGCAATGAAGCCTTGGATGAAATGACCTCACACGCCGAGGCCATTTTGAAACTCTTGAAACTTCCCTACCGAGTGATGTCTTTGTGCACTGCTGACATGGGATTTGGTGCCACCAAAACCCATGACTTGGAAGTGTGGCTGCCCGCACAAAACACTTACCGTGAAATCAGCTCCGTTTCCAACTGCGAGTCATTTCAAGCCAGAAGGCTTCAAGCGAGATTCAAAAACGCCCAAGGCAAAAATGAGTTCGTTCACACCTTGAATGGATCTGGACTCGCGGTAGGACGCACGTTGGTCGCGGTGCTTGAGAACTACCAAAACGAAGACGGATCCATCGACATTCCTGAAGTGTTGCAAACTTACATGGGTGGATTGACACGCCTGAGCGCTTAAAGCGCATCTCTTGACAATTCAATGCGCACATGTGCAATGCTCTATACTCAAACCGATTCGAGCAAGTGTTCTTTTCA
>CAIPII010000201.1 GCA_903865035.1 uncultured Burkholderiales bacterium
AGAGTTTTGGATCTCAACATGTTTGAAATTGTCCCAATTGCTGACCTTTTGGGTCAAATTCCAAATGAGTCACAAATAGGTGACTTTCCTGTTCAACAAGACTTGTTCCAAACGTTGGGACACTAGTGAGTGCAGTAATGAATCTAAGTGGTACGATGTCTTACGATCGTTGGGAATGAAAAGTCAAGCCTTTGTAACTTTGAGCCCTTATGATTCTTATTCAGCCATTAACTTTTAAGGTGAAAATTGTGACGTTTGATTTCAGTAAAGAAAAATTGAGTCATTTGACATATCGTCTGTATGCTTCCTTGTTTTTGGCCATGGCCAGTGCATCGAGTTTTGCGCAGACTGCAACGGATGCTCAGGTCGGTGCCAACGCAGCCGCACCGGCAGCTGAGCCAGTCTCGAACCCCTACGGTTTAGGCGCTTTGTGGGAGACGTCCGATAGCATTACAAAAATCGTGTTGCTCCTTCTTTTGATCATGAGCATGGGTTCATGGTACGTGATCATTTCTAAATTTTTCCAAAATAGAAAATTCAACGCCCAATCAAGCCAAACCAATGAAGAGTTTTGGAAGGGCAAGAGCATCAAAGAAGGTGCTTCCTTGTTGGATGAAACCAGTCCTTATCGCTTCATTGCTGAGTCTGGCTCACATGCGGTTCAAACGCACGTTGGAATGAAGAAGAACATTCCTTTGAACGACTGGTTGGAGATGAACATTCAAAGTGCTGTCGATCGCATTCAAAATCAGACTCAAAGCGGTTTGTCCTTTTTGGCGACCGTTGGTTCGACTTCACCTTTCGTTGGACTGTTTGGAACCGTATGGGGCATCTATCACGCTTTGACCGCGATTGGTATTTCTGGACAAGCCTCTATTGACAAAGTTGCTGGCCCTGTGGGTGAGGCTTTGATCATGACAGCGATTGGTTTGGCTGTTGCGATTCCTGCTGTTCTGGGTTACAACTGGTTGGCCAAGGCCAACAAGGCTGTCATGGACGATGTGCGTGAATTCAGTGAAGAGCTCAACGGTGTTTTGGTTGGCTCCTCTGGTTCAGCAGCTTAAAAACCTGCCCCTACATTAATCTGGAGTCCATGCCATGGCAATGAATGTTGGCCAACAAGATGGGGAAGTCATCTCTAGCATCAATACCACGCCCTTGGTGGATGTGATGTTGGTTTTGTTGATCATTTTCTTGATCACAGTGCCAGTGGTGACCACATCAATTCCACTTCAACTGCCCAAAGAGCGGATTGAATTGCGTGAAACGAAGCCAGAAAATGTCATCATCTCTGTAGACTCAAATGGTGATATTTTTTGGTACGAAGCGAAGATGAACCGTCTTGATGCTTTGGTTGAAAAGTTGAAAAAATCAGCAAAAATCAAACCCCAACCTGAAGTGCAAATCAGAGGTGACATGGCTGCGCACTATGAGGGTGTTGGCAAAGTTTTATTGGCTTGTCAAATGGCTGGAATTGTCAAAGTGGCTTTCATCACTGAGCCTCCTGCGCTCAATTGAGTTTCCCATTGAATTGACCATTGGACCTACCCAGAACAGATACCATGAATAAGAAAAGAGCAAAAAGATTGCAACGCATCAACACTCCAGAAGTGATGATGGATGTCAATACAACTCCATTGATCGATGTGATGTTGGTGTTGTTGGTGATGTTGATCATCACCATCCCCATCCAATTGCATGCCGTGAATTTAGAGATGCCAGTTGGCGTTCCGCCCAATCAAGCGAATAAACCTCAGATTGTTCAAATTGATATCGATGCGCGCAATGTGATTTATTGGCAAGGTTCAGGCGTAACTGCTGAGCAACTTAACTCAAAAATGTCTGAGGCCGCTCAAATGGAAGTGCAACCTGAAATCCATTTGCGTCCCAATAAAGACTGTCAATACTCAATTTTTGCAAACATTTTGGCCTCCACGAAACGCATGGGCCTCAATAAGATTGCCGTCATAGGAAGTGAGCAGTTTGTCCAATGAGTGCCCGTAGTTCAGTCCATTCTTTTCAAGGCTCTAGCCACCCTTATCGTGGCTGGGTCACCGTAGCGGTAATTCACATCTTCATTGGTTACGCATTGATCAGCGGCATGGCTCAAAAGGGTTTGCATTTGATCAAAAAACCGCTAGAGGCCGTGGTCATTCAAGAGGTGGTGATTCCACCACCACCTCCCCCACCCAAGAAAATCGAAAAGCCTCAGGAGATGCCCAAGGCGCCACCGCCTCCTTACGTGCCTCCATCTGACACGGCACCTTCACCTCAGGCTCCAACGATTGCCGCTGTATCTGCTCCACCCAAAGAGCCTGCGGTAATCGCACCACCACCTGCTGCTCCTAAAGCTTTGACTGGACGTCAAGATATTGGTGTGGTCTGCCCAACGCAAGTTCCTCCCTCTATGCCCGCTCGTGCCATTCGAGACGGGATCGAGGGTGTGGTCAAAGCACAAGTGACCATCATCAATGGCGAGATCAAAGAAGTGGCCATTTTGTCGGGTAATCGGGTGTTTCACTCCGCTGTGAAGGAAGCCATGATGCAGTACAAATGCAAGTCCATTGCCTCTGAGGTCACCGCTACACAAGAATTCTCATTCAAGATTGAATAAGCTTTGATCAATCAGGTTAGGGGAAATATTTCTCTCCTTTCTGACACTACAAGACCAGCTCTAAATCTTACGTTTAGAGCTGGTTTTTTTATCCTCGCAAATTGAATGCATTTCAATCGGTGTTGATACAGGACGTGGGCCTGTTGATCAAGCGCGAGCACCCAAGTGAAGGAGAAATAAGGGATTTGAGGCCCGCCAATGAGGTCTCCAGTGGTCACCGAGAAAAGTGGCTACCCGCTCCCAAATTGGGTCAGCACACGATTGAAATATTACAAGAGGCTGGGCTTGGTATGGAGGAGATCAACGAGATGATTGCCCAGGGTTCGGCAAAAGTTCCAGACCAAAGCTAGATCATCTCACAGCTTTGTAGTGGTTTCTTTGATCCAAGGTCTTGGGTTTCCTTCGTACACGCCTTTTCCAAGCCTAAAGTGCTGAGCCTCTTTGAACGTGAAGACTGCGGGAACGTCCTGGTCGTAGAACTCACCGGACTTTGGAAATCCGCCATTCAAAGCAACTTGTGAATGCAAGGGCCTTTTGAGGATTTCTGACAAACGGTGGTGTGTCTCAATGAGTTTTGACAGATTGATGCCTGATTCAATTCCCAGGTCTTCGAGCAAGTGAACAAAATCTTCCGTTGGAATCATGCCTGTGGCTTGCCCATTGCCACAATAGGGACAGCCTCCAATGCCACCAATGGCGGTGTCAGCAATCAAGGTGTGCGTTGAGTCCAAGAGCTTGATGGCTTCATAGATGGAGAGCATCGCCATGCTTCTTGCGTTGTGCAAGTGCAAGTGAAAAACTTTGATGCTGGGAAACCTTTTCTTGATGCCCTCGAGGTCCTTGGCCACTTCCATAGGGGTGTTCCAAGCCATGGGGTCAGCCAAGTCAATTCGGGTGACTTTCATGCCTATTTCTTCCCAGGCATCGCACTGTTTGGCCAAGGCCTGCATTCTTGCTTCGTGCGTGAATTTACCGCTCCAATTTGAGCCCCAAGCAGCACTCAAACCGATTGCACTCTCCTTGAACCCTTGTCCCTTGGCTTTGTCAACAGGAGATCGCCAAAAGCGCTCCTGGTCTTCGAGTGTTTTGTTGGTGTTTCGTTTGATGAAGACATCGCACATGTGAAGGTGTGTGGTGGGAATGTTCTCAACACTCAACGGAGGGGTGTGTTCATCCCTCATCTCTCGCCCTCTGTCGTTGAGCGCCAAGGCAAAAAAGTTCACACCTTCAACGGGCTTGATTCGTTTGATCAACTCAAGCGTGTCGGCCATCTGAGGACTCCATTTTGGGTTGACAAAGGCGCCAACCACCATTCTGTTCAGACCAGAGTCAACCATCATGTTGAGCAGTTCAAGTTTTTCATCGATCAAGACGCCTTCGCGTTCAATTTGAAGGCCATCTCTGAGCGTCTCGTCAGTGATCAAGACTTTAGGGTATTTGTTCATGGTGGTGATTGGATTATCGATTTTGCCAAATGGGCTTGCGCTTTTCTAAGCGCGCTTTGATGCCTTCTTTCCTGTCTTCACTCAGATAGGGGTTGGCTCCAGGATCTTGTCGCAGTGCTTCATGCAGGGGCAGGGAGAGTCCTTTTTTGGCGACAGCCTTGACGCGCCGAACAGAAATGGGTGCATTGTCAGCAATTTTTTTGGCGAGCAATATACTTTGACTCAAAACATCTTTGGCATCCACCAATTGATTGAGAAGGCCTAGTCTGAGGGCCTCAGTGCCATCGATGTAGTCTCCAGTCATGAGCATTTCAAGTGCTTTGGTGGGAGAGATCAGCTTGGGCAGAACGACAGAGCCGAAGTTGGCGCCCATGCCGATTTTGGTCTCTGGCAGTCCAAAGAGTGCTTGGGAGTGAGAGATTCGCAAATCGCAGGCAAGAGATAATTCGAAACCACCTGCAACTGCACTTCCATTCAAGGCTGCGATGGTTGGTTTTTTTGCCTCACTCACCACCTCAAAAATGTTTCTCTCCAAGCGATTCATGGGAGAGCGAAACTGAACGCCTTGGTTGTCGCTCTCGCGCATATCTTTGAGATCTGCGCCTGAACAAAATGCGGCGTTTCCTGTGCCGGTCAAAATCAAAACACGAACCGCATCATCCTCTTCCGCGTTCAGTATTTCCGAGATGATTTTGATTTTTAAAGATTCCGAAAGGGCGTTTCTTCTCTCAGGCCGATTCAAAGTGAGAATTCTCACAAAGCCATCTTGCGTCACGCCCAGCTCATGGTCAAGTTCTGAAGTCATGTTGTCTCAATGTGGGATAAGGGTTATATCTATGTGTGGATTAAAGTGAATCGCCTTTTTTAGGAGATCATGGTAGCTCTTTAGAGGTGCTTAGTCTTTGAAGAAAGATATTATGCGCGTTCGCTGATTTTTTAAAGAAAGTATTTGTAGCAATGGCACAGTCCGATTTTTCTCTTGGTTGGTTTTAGTGTTTGACCGAGTATTTGAGTTCGAGTCTCTTGGAGTACCAACTGATGGGATAACAAAGGGAAAAGTACAAGGCGCCAACGCAAGCAAACACCACAAAGGGTTTGAAGGTTGCGTTCGAGATCATGGTCCCCGCTTTTGTGAGCTCGATAAAACCAATGACCGAGGCGAGGGCAGTGGCTTTGACTGCTTGAACCATGAAACCCACTGTGGGGGCAATGGAAATTTTTATGGCTTGAGGCCCAATGACATAGCGCATTTGATCAAAAAATCCCAGCGCCAAACTGTCCGCCGCTTGCCATTGACCTTTGGGGATGGATTGGATGCAGCCTCTCCAAATTTCGCTTAAAAAAGCGCTGCTGTATAGGGTTAAAGCAATGACTGCTGCACTCCAAGGGGTCGTCTCAATGCCTAAGAGCGCCATGCCAAAGTAGATGAGAAAGAGTTGCATCAAAAGTGGAGTGCCTTGAAACAGTTTCACGTAAATGGTGCAAAACCACTCCAAGCTCAACCGTTTGGTTAAACGTGCCAATAAGAGCATAGAGCCCACCAGAGCTCCACCAGCAAAAGCAATCAAGGACAAAAGAATGGTCCAGCGAGCTGCCAGCAAAAGATTGCGAAGGATGTCCCAAAGGGAGAATTCAACCATGAGTGCTCTTGAAGATGAGTCTGGCTATGGCCTTGTCCAAAAAGGTCCGAAGGATCAGAGAGAGCCCAAGGTAAGCAAGGGTTGCAACAAAAAATGCTTCAAAAGCTCTGAAATTTCGGCTTTGGATGAGGTTTGCCGCATAGCTCAATTCCTCTGTTGAGATTTGTGCACAAACGGAGGAGCCGAGCATCACGATCACAATTTGGCTCACCAAGGATGGCCACGTGTTTTTGAAAGCCTGCGGTAAGACGATGTTGGTGTAAGTTTGAAGGGGCTGCAAAGCCAGGCTTTTAGCCGCTTGAAGTTGACCCTTGGGTATGGATTCAATGCCCGCTCGCAAAATCTCAGCCGAGTAAGCCGAGAGGTTGATCGTCATGGCCACCATGGAGGCTGCAAGTGGTGAGAGCTTGACGCCCAAAGAGGGCAGGCCAAAAAAGATGAAAAACAACTGTACGATGAATGGCGTGTTGCGAATGACCTCAATGTAGACTGAAGCGATCGCCATTTGGAATTTTCGGCTTTGAGTGTTCATCCATGCCAAAACACAACCCAGCACGATTCCCAAAAGACCCGAGACAACAATCATGAATGTGGTGAGAAAAATTCCTTTGACAAGGAGGGGCCACTCTGCGAGCACTGCCCCCAAATCCAATTGCACATTCATGGATATGGCTCAGAATTATTCTGGCAAATTGCCCATCGATCTGCCCAGCCATTTTTGAGAAAGTTTCTCAAGATCACCGGATTTCTTTGCTGCTGAAATGATTTCATCGACCTTGAGTCGCAGTGCATCCTCGCCCTTTGCCACACCAATGAAGTTGGGACTGTCTTTGAGCAGAAGTTTGTACTCTGCCCCAATTTGTGGATTTTGTTGGATCACGTTGGCCGCGACTGAGGCGCCAGTTGCAAGCATTTGAGTTTGACCTGAGACAAACGCTGCGACGGTTGCATTGTTGTCTTCGAACCTGCGAATCTCTACATTGGCTGGAGCCACCTTTGTCAACTCCTGATCCTCCATCGCACCACGGGTGACTGCAACCGTCTTGCCGCTGAGGTCAGCAAAGCTTTTAACCGTCATGCCTTTTGGCGCAAACACCGCTTGGTAAAAGGGAGAGTAAGCAGATGCGAAATCGATGACTTTTTCTCGTTCGGGATTTTTCCCCAAGGTCGCAATCACGAGATCGGCTTTTTTGGTCTGAAGGTAAGGGATGCGGTTGGCACTTGTCACTGGAATCAACTCAACTTTGACATTGAGTTTGCTTGCAATCAAATTGGCGGTGTCGATGTCCAAACCCCTTGGTTGCAAGTCTGGTCCAACAAACCCATACGGTGGGAAATCGGTTGGGATGGCAATTTTGATGAGTTTGGATTTTTGGATGTTTTCAAGGGCGTTTTGAGCGTGAACAACTTGTGTTGAACCCAAAAGGATCAAAGCGCAGGTCAAAAGCAGTGTTTTTTTAATGCTGTTTATCATGATGAAGGGTCTTGTTGAGTTGAAAATTGATTCATTGAATCAAAGCAAAGTTGATACCTATTTTTTATTGCACCAAATTGGTGCAAAAGAATGGAGTGCTCAATCGACGCAAGGATGATGAAGAATCAAGTTTTAACCAATGTCGCTATCTTTGTGATCGCCGCTTGCACACTGACTCTGGCATTTACCGCTTGATACCAGCGGGAAAGATGTTCGAATTTGGTGAGATCAAGACCCACGAATTCAGCACGCCACATCCAGCCAAAGTGAGCGATGTCAGCAATGCTGAACTCGTCTCCAGTGACGTAGGTGTGCGCGGTGAGCAGGTCATCTAGAACTCGACACAGGCGCTCGGATTCAGACTTGAATCTCTCGATGGCAAATGGGACTTGTTCTGAGGCTAACTTTTGGAAGAATCCTGCATTTCCAAAAGCTGGACTGATGCCAGAGGCGTGAAAAAAGAGTTGCTCAAAAACCCGAGCGCGCTGCGGATTTTGTTGTGGCAAGAGTTGATGG
>CAIPII010000202.1 GCA_903865035.1 uncultured Burkholderiales bacterium
AGTTGGTTAGAGCAGAGGACTCATAGCGAAAGTTGTGCCTTATGCGTGGAAACTGCATAAGGGATGGTGTCAAATTCGGCGAACGCTAAGTGCAAAAATGCATATGCCAACGCCGAGCCAAGCTTGGTGAGAAATCGCCTTGAAGGTGTAGAGACTTGACGGCACCCACCTAAGGCTTCTTGGCTATGGTGAAGGCAAAGTCCAGGGAGTAGCGAAAGCTGCACAAACCGGAATCCTTTGGTCCCTGGTTCGAGTCCAGGTGGGCCCACCAAATACTCAAAAACAAAGCATTGTTTTTGAAACTCGACGATTCAGCTTTCTCAGCTGCTCAAGTGTGTGCGACTTGAAAGAGCGTGGATAAATGAACCCCATCTACAACGTTTGTTTGATTCAGCCCGCGCAATACGAGCACTCAAAAGCATTGCTGGAACTCGCCGAGTTGATTCATTTCTCAATTCGGCAACTGGGCAAAGAGTGCGCTTTGAGCTCGAATCACGTGCCCCATGACCGCATCAACATCATCTTGGGAGCCCACTTGCTTGGGCTTGAGTTGAGAAATCAAATTCCCAACTCCTCAATCATTTTCAATACAGAACAACTCTCAGATGAGACAGCGCAGTGGACGCAAGTCATCTGTGAGTGGGGGCGTCACTTTGAGATTTGGGACTACAGTTTAAAAAACATTGAATTTTTCAAACAAGTTGGCCTACTCAATACCAAGCACTTCAAAATTGGCTATCAAAGGGAATTGGAGCGCATCAAGTTTGATGATGATCGCCCTATTGATGTGCTTTTTTACGGTTCTTTGAACGAGAGGCGTATTCAAATTTTAAAATCCCTTGAAGCTGAAAAAGTAACCGTCAAAACGCTCTTTGGTGTCTATGGTGCTCAAAGAGATGAATGGATTGCAAAATCAAAAGTGGTTTTGAACATGCACTATTACCAGTCGGCTTTATTTGAGATTGTGCGAACCTTTTATTTGCTGACGAACCAAGTGGCGGTGGTGAGCGAGAGAGGAGATGTGACAACTTTGGACTCTCATCTTGAGGAGGGGCTTTGCTTGGTGCCCTATGAGAGCATTGTGGCTCAGTGTCTGTCGCTGTTGAGAGATCCTCACGAACGCTCAACCGTGGCAAGAAGAGGTTACGAACACATTCAAAAATTTCCCCAGGGTAACTTCACCCGTGAGCTCGTGTCCTAATGGGACGCAACTCACTACAGTGACCTCAAACATCGATCAATTCAGGCGCTAGTCCAAGTCTTTGGCGTTCCACCATTTTTTCTATTGCGCGCTCGAAATTCAGTGTGAACAAGGCCGTATTGAACAAGGGACTGCTTTTTCGCTTGAGACTGAGTTTTTCACGTATCGATGATCGATGGCTTGGGTTCACTCCCAATTCTTTTGCGATGGAGATCATCTGAGCAGCGTCTTCACCCACCAATTCCGGCATCTCCATGGCCCTCAACAAGCTCTCGCTCACTCTGGAGGCAAAGTGCGAACCCTTCTTTGTCACCACGGGAACACCTGCCCACAAAGCATCAGCGGTCGTTGTGTGTCCATTGCAAATCAAAGTATCCAAAATCACATCGGCATGCCTGAGCCTCTCAATGTGGTCTTGAGGCATGGCAAAAGGTGCAAATATGATTCTGCTGGGGTCAACGTCAAGGCTTTGAGCGGCTTGCATGAGTCGACTCTTTGCAGTGTCACTTTGACTGAGCAACCAAAGCACGCTGTTTGGAACCTCACGCAAAACGCTCATCCAAACTGAAAAGCTCTCAGAGTCAATTTTGTAGGATTGATTGAAAACAGCAAAGACCAAGGCTTCTTCAGGAAGCTGGTGATCGATTCGGGTGGTTTTGGCAAGCGGTTCGAAGCGTTGATTGTCATTGCACTGATAAGAGTGAGGGAGGCGGCATAACTTCTCTGAATAATGTTTTGCGCTGTCATCGGGTGTGACGACTCTGTCAGAAATGATGTAATCAACATGCTCAGAGGCAGCGCTTCCAGGAAAGCCTAAATAGGCTGCTTGCACGGGAGAGGGTCGATGTGACAAGATACCAGGCCGCCCGCCACCAGTGTAGAGTTTGAGATCAATCAAAATGTCGATCTGATCGTTGGCAATTTTTTGTGCGGCTTCCAAGTCCGTGAATCCAGAGATGATTCTGTGGTGATCGATGGCTGAGAGAAACCTTCTTCTGTATTCTGATTGCTCATCCAACGTGTAGTCATAAGCAAAAATTTCGAATTTGTCATGATTGTGGTGCTCCAAGAGTCCCGCCATGAGATGCATGGTGGCGTGGTTTTTGAAGTCGTTGGAGAGGTATCCGATGCGAATTTTTTGATTCGCATGGTGTCTTTGGGCTTGGTGAGTCAATTGGGGCTGAGTGGCGCCCATTGTGCGTTGCACATAAGCTTTGGTGACCGCCAAGTTTGTGGCCTCATCGCTGCACCAAGTCAAATGGGTCAAAGGAAATTCATGGGCAGAGTGATGGTCACCAAGTTGGTAGCTGGCTTTGATTTTTTCCAACAAAGAGTGGGTCAATGTCCAGTCACAGGTGAAGCGCGTAGGAACCAAGGCAGACCCCACGATGCGCAGATCGTCGGGATTCAATTGCAAGATTTTTTCAAAAGCGTTCACTGACTCATCGTAGAGCTCACAACCTTGCAGCAATAGGGCTGCGTTGTTGAGGTAACCCGTGTTTTGTGTGCACAGCAACTGTTTCCTTGCAAAATCAATGCCTTGCATTTGTCTGTTGTTGTTGAACAAAGTCGTGATGGCGCAGTCAATCACCTCGGCATTTTCGGGCTCGATCTCAAGTGCTTTGCTCAAGCAGTGAATGGCCTGGTCTACCTGTCTGTCTTGGGCCAAAAGCATTCCAGCAGACATCCAACTGCGTACACCTCCGCCCAAGCTCGCCGTGAAAAGGTATGCCTCGATGGATTTTTGATTTTGTCCAAGAAGGCGAAAGGCTTCTGCTCTTAGGGTGAGTAGCCCAAGATCATATTTGTGCTCTTGCAGCAGGCGTTCAATTTTCTCAAGGGTCTCAAGCGTGTGACCGTTGTTGATGCCTTCAAGCAGTTCAACAAAATTGAGAGATTCGCTTGGCATGGTTCAAACGCTGGATGGTCAAAAAACGATCTTGCTTATGAGAAATTCAGATAAGGAATTTGTGAAGTACTCAGCTGTGCGAGTTGAGCCGATGATAGTACGGAAACCTGAGCGCTGCTCAATGCCGCAATTTGTGAGGTCGTCAAGTTGACAATTTGAGTGGTTGGAAATGTACTCAATTGAGCGGTGGTGAGGCTAGATATTTCTGCAGGAGCGATGGCTTGGAGCTGCACGCTGCTCAATGTTGAGAACATCGTGGTCAATGCACTGGCTTGTGATGAAGTCAAAGCCGAGAGTTGAGAGGTGGTGAGTGAGCTGCCCAACTGGCCAATTTGTTGATAGGTCATGGCAGCGATTTGAGAGGCCTTGAATGAAGTGGTTCTCGTTGAGAGGTTGGTGATTTGTGTGCTACTCAGAACGGGAACATCAGTATTGGAGATGGCTTGGAGTTGAGTGGTTGACAATGCACTCATCACAAGTCCTGCAACTTGTGAAGTTGTGAGGCTGGCGATTTGCGTTGTGTTCAGAACGGAACTAAGGGTGCTGATGGCATTGTTGCTCAAGCTTGTGATTTGAGCTGAAGAGAGTGCAGCAATTGTGTTGGTGCTCAAAGCTTGGAGTTGTGCAGTGACCAGTGCGTTCAAGACTTGTGATGTGAGTCCCGCAGCTTGAGCTGTGGTGATTGCTGCCAATTGAACTGTACTCAAATTGTTGGCAATTGAGGTGACTTGGGAAGTGCTCAATGCGCTGATTTCTGTGGTCGTGAAATAAGAGGCTTGAGTTGCATTGAGACCAGAGAGTTGAGATGTAGAAATGGACGCAATGGTTTTGGGTGTCAAGGCCTGAATTTGCACCGAGCTCAATTGGGTCAGCAATCCATTGGCCAAGCCTGCCGCTTGCGAGGTGCCAAGAGAAGCCATTTGCAAAGTACTCAAAGAGGTGGCCAAGTTACCAACTTGAGTGGTGCTCAGTGCGCTCACCTCAGCTGTGGTGAGGGAGGCCACTTGTGATGTGTGAAGTCCCGCCAGTTGCGTGGGATCGATCGCGGAGATGGATTTAACAGGCAAGCTCTGAAGTTGTGCAGTTGAGAGTTGAACCAACTGTGCGCTGGTCAAAGTAGCGGCTTGAAGTGGGGTGAGTGCTGAGAGTTGCACAGTGGACAACTTGGTCACGACGTTTGGAATTTGTGAGGTGGTCAAAGCACTCACATCAGCGGTGGTGAGGAAATTGATTTGCGATGTGCTGACACTCAAGAGTTCTGTGGGCGAGAGCGCTGAAACTGCAGAGGTGCTCAATGCTTGGAGTTGAAGGCTTGAGAATGAATTGAGATTGAGGCTGGCTGTGAGACCCGCAGCCTGAGCTGTGGTGAGTGCTGAGAGCTGAGTGGGGCTCAGGTTGTTCACCTGAGTTGAAATCTGACTCAAAGTGAGAGAGGCAACTTGTTTGGGGATGAGGTTTTTCAAATTCGTCAGTCCCAGCCCTTCTATATCCGCATTGCTGATGGACGCAATTTCGCTTGGGGAGAGGGCTTGTATTTGAACGGTGCTCAAGGCATTCAAAACTGTACTGGTCAGGCCTGAGGCTTGAGCAGTTGTGAGTGCACTCAGCTGAGTCGGCGACATTTTGGTGGCCAAAGCACTCACGAGCGAAGGACTCCAAGTGGACACCTGAGCGGTGGTCATGGCCGATATGGTTGCTGTGCTCAAGGCTTGCAGCTGAGCTGGGGTGCTAGCAAAAGTCGTGAGCGTACTTGCAGAAATTCCCAAGGCTTGTGCTGTGGTGAGGGCTGCGATTTGAGATGTGGATAGGCTGCCTGCCGTTGTGGCCGATATTCCTGCAAGGGTAGGGACATTGAGTGCGGCGATCTCTTGCGTGCTCAATGCTTTGATTTGATCTCCAGACAGAGCGTTGAGCACCGTGGTCGTCAGTCCAGAGGCTTGAGCCGTGGTGAGCGCGCTCATTTGGGCAGTGCTCAACAAAGAGGCAATCGAAGTCACTTGTGTGGAACTCAGTGAAGCGATCTCGCTTGTGCTGAATTTACTGCTGTTGGTCGACAAGCCAGCGAGTTGGCTGGTGGAGAGGGCCGCAATCGTTTTTGGAGAAAGGGCTTGAATTTGGGCTGTACTCAGTGAATTCAAAACGCTTCCAATGCCAGGCGCTTGCGAAGGCGTCAAGGCTGCGATTTGAAGTGTGGTGAAGGAGGTCGCCAAATTGCTCACTTGTAAAGTAGTGAGCGCACCCACCTCATTGGTGGTCAGGGTTGCAATTTGAAATGTGGATATGCCAGCCAGTTGAGTGGGGTCGATTGCGGAGATGGATTTGACAGACAGGCTTTGGAGTTGAGCCGTTGAAAAATGAGCCAACACTGTTCCTGTGAGTCCAACGGTTTGAGCGGAAGATAGTGTTGCAATTTGAGTGGTTGTCAGGTTAGTTGCCAAACTCGGAATTTGAAGCGAAGACAACGCACTCACCTCGCCAGAGGTCAAAGACGCGATCAGTCCGGTGTTAAGTCCTGCCAACACGGTGGGTGTGATGGCTGAAATGGCACTGGGAGAGAGTGATTGAATTTGCGATGTGGTGAACGTATTGAGCGTTGCACTGGAAAAAGCTGCCGCTTGCGTGGTGTTGAGAGAACCAATCTGTGTGTTGGTCAATTTGCTGGTCAATGAGGCAATGAGAGTGCTGCTCAATCCATTGAGCTGAGAGGAGCTAAGAGAGGCAATGGTCGGGGTGGTTAGCGCCTGCAGGTTGGTGGGTGACAAAGAAGACAGCACAGATGTTGTGAGTCCAGCCGCCTGAGAGGTGGTGATGGCTGCCAATTGGGTCGTGTTCAATTGGTTGACAAAGCTGCTTGCTTGCAACTGATTGGCGTTGAGCGCAGGAATTTGTGTGGTGCTCAAACACAGCGCGAAGGTGCCCAAATTGGACAACTGTGCAGGAGCGACTGAGGAGATGGTTTTGGCAGGGATGGCTTGAATTTGAGCCGTTGTCAAAGCAGTGAGAATGTTGGAGGTGAGTGCGGGTGCTTGTGCAGAGGTCAGTGCAGTCAATTGAACCGTGGTCAAGCCAGAAGCCAATTGGGTGATTTGAGTGGTGGTCATGGCCGCCACTTGTGCAGTGCTGAAGGCTTGTATGCTGGTGGCTGACAAGCCGCCAATTTGTCCAGTCGTGAGGACTGCAACATCTTGAGTGCTCAGTGCTTTCAATTGGTTGGCTTGAAAAGCAGCCAATGCCTCTGGGCTGATGTAGACCGTGTCCTTGACGGAAATGGATGCAATTTGAGTCGTGGTCAAACCACTGACTTGAGCCGATGTCAATGAGCCGACAGCAGACGTGCTCAACCCCGCCACTTGCTTGGAGCTCAAGCTCCCAAGTTGCGTTTGAGACAATAAACTGATGTTTGTGCTCATGCTAAATTAGTAATTTAGATTTAGTTTTTTTGAGAAATCATGCGAAATCGTTGAAAATTTGACAATCCAATGATGCTTTTCATGTTGATAAGCAAAATCGGTGCCTACCATCGTTTGGTTCGTTTTAATCTTTTTTGTCGATGCTCTTGAAAGCGGAGTAGCTGATCGGTCAAGGCACTGATGGATCAAACTTGAGCGCAACGGTGCACTTGCCCTCGCTCGCCAATTCTCTTTAACTTTCATTGGAGAACCGGGTTCAAGAAAGGGCTTGTTGGGTGGTCAGCAGTGAACATTTGTACGGATCTCACTGAACATTGCATTGACAAGGTTGGCATCTCTCAATAACCGTGCTACAATGGACGACTTTCGCGGCTGTAGCTCAGTTGGATAGAGTACTTGGCTACGAACCAAGGGGTCGTGGGTTCGAATCCTGCCAGCCGCACCAATCACCGGATTTATCCTACCGGTCTGTCTGAATCAAGACGCCTTCCATTTTTTAGAGTTGGATCAACCGCAGTTGACTATACAACTCGTGGCTCAAGGTGCTCTTGAACACATTCTTTGAAACCCCCAATCATGGCAAAAGCATCTGTTCAATCCGATTCTTTATCCTTTGATGGCGAGCCCAAAGATCTTGCCTCTTCCCCACCCAACGCCAACGTCAAAAACTACATCACTCAAGCGGGCTATGACCGATTGCGGTCGGAGTTGTTTGACTTGATGGACAATGAGCGCCCCAAGATTGTGGATGTGGTGCATTGGGCTGCAAGCAACGGGGACAGGAGCGAGAACGGAGATTACATTTACGGCAAACGTCGATTGCGAGAGATCGATCGCAGAATTAGATTTCTCACCCAACGGCTTGAAATTGCGGTCATTGTTGACCCAAGTCTTCACCATGGTCGAGATCAAGTGTTTTTTGGTGCGACCGTTCTCTACAGTGACGAGTCGGGACATGAAACACGAGTCACCATTCTGGGGGTAGACGAGGCCGATAGCTTGAAGGGGGAGGTCACTTGGATTTCTCCTGTTGCTCGAGCATTGATCAAAGCACAGGTGGGAGACTGGGTCAAGATCATGACCCCTCAGGGTCTGAGTGAGGTGGAGATATTAGAGGTCAGTTACCCTGCGCCTTTCGCCTAAAAAACCCCTGACCCCAATCGATTCAAAACTGGTTCAGCTCAGAGTGCGCTGGTGGCTTTTGTGGGCAGCACTCGGCTGGCGTGCGTGACACAAGAGGTTCTCCTGAGGTCCTTGAGTACCGTATCCAAATGAATGTGATCTCGCACTGCAACCGTGAAGCG
>CAIPII010000203.1 GCA_903865035.1 uncultured Burkholderiales bacterium
CACTCAAACCCGTGGTGCCGATGACGGCTTTGACACCGAGTTGCGCACACAACTCCAAGTGTCTGAGTGTTCCACTGGGGCGGGTAAAGTCAATCAAAAATTGAGCCTTCTCCAGCGCTTGTTTGGCCTTTTGCGTGACCACCACACCCGTGCTTTGACCGAGCAATCGACCCGCATCTTGACCCATCAAGGGACTGCCCTCAATGTCAATGGCTCCCACCAATTCGCAGTCGGCGGCCCCCAAGACGGCCTCAATCAACATTTGGCCCATGCGACCGCTGGCACCAGCCACGGCGATTTTCAAGACATTGTTCATGGTGTGGTTTCCCATTTAATTTTGCGCTTCATCTGGCTCATGCTGTGCTTGATCAATTGGGCTCCAAAGGAGGGTAGTTGTTTTTGGGCGCTTCAAGCATCGGGGCATTGGCCTCTGGCCCATTGGATTGAGCGGGTTTTGAAGACTTTTGGAACTGGGCCAACTGCTCAGGTGTGGCTTGCATGGGAAGCGCCTCTTTGGTTGAGGGACGCTTGATGAAGATCGTGGCCGCAAATTCAGCCTCTGTTGGCAGCTCATCAGACTCAAAGCGGGTCATGACGTCGCCATCAAAAAAAACAGAGACTTTTTTTTGCTCGACTTGTTGTCCGGATCGACGAATGGAAAATGCGTAATCCCATCGATCGGCTCTGAATAAACTTGTGATCAAAGGTGTGCCCAAAATTTCTTTGACTTGCGTTCTCGTCATGCCTGCACGCAAGACCAATATTTGCTCGCGAGTCACCAAATTGCCCTGGATCAACTCGAAGCGGTAGGGGTTGAATGCACTGGCCACACGGTTCAAGGGCTGATCAATCCAGCTGCAAGAAGAAAAGTGCACGACCACCAGCCCCAGCAAAGCGAGCTTGAAACACTTTGTCCATTTTGCAAGGGGATAACGTTGCAAGTCTTGGACTGGAACACTTGTAAGGTTCATGGATAACCGTTCGTCAGATAAAGCTATGATAGGGTCATTGTAGCGACAGAGGCAGCGTTTTTTCAGTGCACGGGTCTCTCGCCACCCTTAAATTTACCCCGAACTCGACTGGAGTCTTTGTCCCATGTCTTCTCACAAAGATCTTAAAACAAATGGCCTCAAAGCCACCCTTCCTCGACTCAAAATCTTGGAGTTGTTTCAAATGGGAGAAAAGCGGCACATGACCGCTGAAGATGTCTACAAGCTCGCTTTGCAAGACAACATCGACGTGGGCCTGGCAACCGTTTACCGAGTGCTGACCCAATTTGAACAAGCTGGGATTTTGTCGCGCTCGCACTTTGAGAGCGACAAAGCCGTCTACGAACTCAACGAAGGCCAACACCACGACCATTTGGTTTGTCTAGACTGCGGCAAAGTCGAGGAGTTTTTCGACTCTGAGATCGAATTGCGTCAAAAAAGCATCGCCCAATCCAAAGGTTTTGAATTGGCCGACCACGCCTTGAGCCTTTATGCCCATTGCAGCAAGCTTCAATGTCCCAACAAATCGCTCCCTTGAGAGCAAACGCCAAGACACCTGCACCAAGTCTTGTTCAATTCGCTCGCGTGAACCTTCGCTGAGTCAAGTGCAAGGCAATCGCGTAAGCACAACACGCGTAAAGCACCAATAAACCCAAATGGAGTGCCCAGTCAGTTGGCCACTCGTCAAAGAACAACGGCCTCACCAAGGCAATGGACTGACTCAAGGGCAAGAAATAGGCAATCTTTTGAACCCAAATGGGGAGTTGCTCTTGCGGAAAAAACACCCCACTTAAAAAAGTCATGGGGGTGAGGAAAAGAGTGAAATAG
>CAIPII010000204.1 GCA_903865035.1 uncultured Burkholderiales bacterium
ACTTTAAGCACCTCATAAAAGAGAGACGAAAAGTCACGCGCGCACCTCATGAGCAATCGAGTGGGAACGCCCAAAGCGTAGGAGAAAGTGTATTCAGAGTAAATGCAAGATGCAGCAGGAGTTGCCCTAACCTCTAGAGGGAAAAAAGGGATTTTTTCAACGGCCAAATTCTTAATCGCCTCCAATTGAGCGACTCGTCCAGGGTCGTTTGCAAAAGCTCTTCCCACCAAAGTGATCGTTTTCTTGTCTGTATCCAATCGACTCCAAAACGGATAAGTCGTGCCTCTTGATGTATAGACCTCACCGCCCATTTTGTTATCGATGCGGGCATCAGTTTTGTTTTTTTCGTAATAAGCAATCAAGTTCTCAATCGACACATCAACCGCCTTGAGCATCATGATGTTGGTGTCATTGGCCTGGCTGCGAGTTTCTTCACAAACATCCAAGATCTTGGAAGCAATGCGGTTCACATCCTCTCTGGCAAACTTGCGCTTGGTGAGTAAATTTTGAAGGGTTATCAGTACATCATCAAACACATTGGGACTGACACGAATATCTGGCGTTGAAGATTGCATGGGGCCGTCCAAATACGCGCGATCAGGTTTTCTGAGAATGTATTGGCTGTAATTGATTTGATCTTCAATCATTTTCTCCATCACCACATTGAAAAAATAGTGGCGAATGGCTCGTTGAGAGGTCACCTCTTCAAAAAATTGTTGCAGCAGTTGCTTAAAAACCGTCTGCCCACCATATTTTTTCATTTCATTGAGCATGTACTATCTTTCTTTATTTGAGCAGTATTTATAAATATCTTCCTTGGCGATCCAGATCAAATCTTTCCCGCCGTAGCTCCATCGACCGTTTACTGTGACAGATCGAGCCTTAGTGGTAAATAGTTGATTTCCCTATTGAGAGCATGGCTAGTAATATACACTCTTGCCTCTGAACTCAAGACAATCTCTAAGATGGCGAGCGAATCTTCGTTTCAGCAGTTGATTGATCCCCTTTTCGCATTCTTATTTCTGACTTCCTTGCACCATGAGCCACTCAAAACGCATCGCCCTGATTCACGCCACCCCTTTGGCCATGGAGCCCATCGCAAGCGCCTTTGCCCGCTTGGCTCCCGAGCTTGAACCTTTCAATTTGCTGGAGGATTCCCTCTCAAGGGATCAATCCCAAGCCAAGACGATCTCACCGGCCATGTACACGCGATTTGAACGTTTGAGTGAATACGCCATACTCAACGGAGCCAAAGGCATTCTTTTCACCTGCTCAGCATTTGGTCCAGCGATCGAGGCTTGCGCGCAAAAACACTCCATTCCAATTCTCAAGCCCAATGAAGCCATGTTTGAACAATGTTTGAGGTCTTTGCCTGATCAAGACATTTTGAAGGTCGCATTGGTGGCGACATTTGAAGCCTCCTTGGCCCCCATGAAAGATGAATTTTTGGCAATGGCTCAAGCTTTCAAAAGAGAAGTTCACCTATACTGCATTCATGTCAAAGAGGCGATGCAGGATTTGGCCAATGGAGAGGAAGAACTCCACCACTTAAAAATCGCAAAGTCAGTGAGTGAATTGAAAGATTGCGACGTGATCATGTTGGCACAATTTTCCATGGCTCACGCACAAAAATTGACACAATCCATGACCCAAGCCTTGGTGCTCACCAGCCCAGATTGTGCCGCCCTAAGCCTTAGTCAACGTTTAACCTCACACGCCTCATGAACCATCCCCGCTTTACCTTTTCGCAAATCAACGATTTCATTGGACAAGCGCTGTTGTCTTTGCGCTTTCCAGAAAAAGACGCTTTGACGATTGCTCAATTGATGACACAAGCCGAATTCCAAGGCTCAGACGGGCATGGGATCATCAGACTTCCGGCATACACCAAGCGAATTCTCTCGGGTGGCATCAACTTGAACCCCAACATCAAAATCATCAAGGAAAAGGTGGCCACAGCTTTGATCGATGGAGACAACGCCATGGGGCACTTGGTGATGCTCAAAGCCACCGAGCTGGCCATAGAAAAGGCGAAAAACACCGGCATTGCTTGGGTCGGTAGCCAATTCAGCAACCACGCAGGACCGGCCTCACTTTACGCAAAGATGGCACTTGAACACGACATGATTGGACTTTACTTTGCAGTTGGAAACGCCAATCACCTCCCTCCTTGGGGGGGGCTGGACATGCTTTTATCCACAAACCCCATTGCCGCAGCCATTCCCGCACTTGAGGAAGCGCCCATCGTGCTGGACATGGCCACCACCGTTGCAGCCTATGGCAAAGTCAAAGCCAAGGCTCAAAAAGGTGAAATGATGCCTGAGGGTTGGATGATTGACAAAGAAGGCAAGCCACTTTTGGATCCCACCCGAAGCGACGAGGGCTTTTTATTACCCATTGGTGGCTATAAGGGATATGGACTGTCTTTGGTCGTGGGCATTTTGGCTGGCTCTTTGAACGGTGCTGCCATGGGCCGCCAAGTCATCGATTTCAACAAAGACCATAAAACCACCACCAACACTGGACAGGCCATCGCGATCATTGATCCCAACGCCTTTGGAGAAATTGACGACTTCAAGCGCTCGATTGATCAATTGATCAGGGATATCAAGAATAGCCAACGGATGCCAAATGTGGACAAAATATGGCTTCCTGGAGAACAAAGTCATGAAAAGAAAGCCCATTTCATGACCCATGGAGTCGAGTTGTCAGCCGCTTTGATTGAACAACTCAATCAACTTGCAGTCCAGTTGCACATCAAGCCGCTTCAATCACATTAAAAAAACAATCATCCATTCATCATGAGCCGTCGTCAATTTCTTCTCCACAGCTTGGCCACTTGTTCAGCTTTTGCCACCTTGGGTCAAAGCACTTGGGCTCAAAGCACTTACCCCAACAAACCCATCAAGATGATTGTGCCCTTGGCAGCGGGAAGTGCAGTGGACAACGCAGCGCGCATCGTGATGCAAAAAATCTCTTCCAACATTGGACTGGGCATCGCCATTGAAAACCAAGCCGGAGCCTCAGGCATCATTGGAGCAGACAAGGTGGCCAAATCAGCCCCAGACGGATATGTGTGGGGAGGTTTCAACGACAGCATCATGACGATGCTGCCAAACTTACAAAGCCACATTCCCTGGGACATTCAAAAGGACTTTGAGCCGATTTCATTGGTAGCAACGGTTGAGTGGGGTCTCGTTGTTGAGCAAGATTCGCCCATCAAAACCGCTGCAGATTTGATTGCACTGGCCAAGAAAAATCCTGGCAAAGTCAATTACGGGTCAGGCGGAAATGGCAGCCCACAACACATGGCCATGGCACTTTTTGCCGCACAATCCGGCATTAAATTGACGCACGTTCCCTACAAGGGTGCCACCCAAGCGGCGGTGGGTCTTGCCGGCAAGGAAGTGGACGTTTGCTTTCAAGGCATCGCAACCGTCAATGCTTTGGTCAAGAGTGGAAAACTCAGGCTCATTGCGGTCTCCACACCCAAGAGGATGCCTCAGTTTGCCGATATACCAACCGTCAATGAGTCGGGGTTGGCAGGATTTGAATTCAATTCATGGTTTGCCATGATGGCGCCAGCTGGAACCCCTAAACCCATCGTTCAGCGTATTTTGAAAGAAGTGCTCAAAGCGCTCTCTGATGAGAGTGTCAAAGAACAACTCATCGCACAGGGTCTCACGCCAAGAGGCAGCACCAGTGAGGAGTTGGCCGTGCTTTTAACAGCTCAACTGAGCAAGTACGAAAAACTCATACACCAAGCAGGTATCTCCATCGACTGAACTCAGGCGATTCACCCATACCAGTTGATTGACTGTGCGGTTAAACTTCAAGGCTGACTATTTTTTTAATTTTTTCTTCAAACGTCTTTAAACATGAACACTTCTTCCACAGGACTTCAATACACGGACACGCTCGTTGGCGAGGGTGAAACTGCAAACATCAACCACGAGGTAAGTGTTCACTACACAGGCTGGCTTTATGAGAACGGTGAAGCCACCGAAAAGTTTGACTCCAGCAAGGATCGGGGCCAGCCTTTTGAGTTCTTCTTGGGTGCGGGCATGGTGATCAAAGGCTGGGATGAGGGCGTTCAAGGCATGAAGGTAGGCGGACACAGAACACTCATCATTCCACCTGAGCTCGGTTACGGTGCGCGTGGCGCAGGTGGTGTGATTCCACCCAACGCAACTTTGAAGTTTGACATCGAATTGCTCGACGTCATGGAGTAATCCCTAAGGCTTGATTGGTCATTGCTTGAGAAGCTGATCGTTTGGCTTTGCTAGCACTCATGCAACTTTGGGCCGATTTTGCCTCACTGCAAATGGGTCAATACGCCTGAATTTGAACACGCGTTATCTGGTGAAGCGCTTGAGTTGTCCAAGCAATTGGATTGGATTTTTTGAAGAAATAAACGCAGTTGATTTAAGTTTTTCATCCATTGCGTTTGAGCAAAGAACTCTTCTTGAAGCTAAGAATCACATGAAATTTCAGATCCTTATTTTGTTCATTGCCTTGTTTGCTCAAGTGAGCACTTGTCAAGCACAAACCATCCCCTACCCACGCCAAGCCATCAAGCTCGTCTCCCCCATTCCTCCTGGCGGAGCTCCAGATTTGATCGCACGAATCTTGGGAGCTAAATTGGCTGAGTTGACCAGCCAAGGCGTTGTCATTGAAAATCACGTGGGCTCAAACGGAGGAGTTGCCGCAGAGTATGTTGCGAGAAGCAATCCTGATGGATACACATTGCTCGTCTGCATGGACAGCACTTTCACCATCAACCCGTACCTTTATCGACACAGCAGCATTGATGTGAATAAAGAGTTGGTGCCGGTGGCCACATTGGGAAGCAACCAATTTGTGCTTTCTGCAAACGCTCAACTGCCCGTCAAAAATTTTGCTGAATTCATCGCACTGGCCAAGAAATCCTCACCCCCTTTGGCATACGCCTCAGCAGGTAACGGCTCTCAGCATCACTTGATCATGGAGCTTTTAAAAGCCAAGGCTGGCATTGATCTCCTACACATCCCCTACAAAGGTGGCTCCCCTGCAACCACCGCAACAGTGGGTGGGGAGACGGCCGTGATGTTTGCAGGAACCTCCAATGCTTCACTTATGAAATCGGGTAAGTTAAGAGCACTTGCAAGCACGGGCCTTCAGCGCTCCAAGGTGTTTCCTCAGGTTCCCACCATTTCAGAAACTTTTCCTGACTTTGAAGCGAAGATATGGATTGGATTGTTTGCCCCCCAGGCCCTGCCCAATGAGGTTTTGGAGCGCTTGCGCAACTTGGTTTCACAAGCCTTGATGGCGGAGGACTTGACTCAAAATCTTTTCAAAGCTGGCGGTATCGAGCCCTTTATCACCACTCCAGCGGGCTTCAAGGACTTGATCGCCAAAGATCAACAAAAGTACAGCCAAATCATCAAAGCGTTGAACATCACATTGGATTGAGAGCAGAAACTCCCACCAATAGGCCCAAAAACTGATTGGCTTAAGTGTTTTTAGGTATTGATTTTTAAATACAAATCCCCAAAAATGCAATCACACAGAAGCGTTTGGATCGCTTTGGAGGACCATTATGAAAGTCAATTTAGGCGAAAGTGATTGTCTATTTAGAATTTTGATGGGCACTGTACTCATTGCTTTGGCCAGTACCGATCAAATAGACAGTTGGGGGTGGGTTGCGGGTCCTCTGCTCGTTTTGACAGGCACGCTTGGATTTTGTGGAATTTATGCAATCCTTGGATTGAGCTCTTGTCAGGGCAAAAGCACCAATTGAAACTTTAAAACATGCATGAAGGGGTGATGCACAATTACACCCAGTGAAGTCTCGACCTCTTGAGTCGATGCAACGATGAACCTCATTTTTATGTTTTGCAGCAAAATGATCTCCAAAGTGCCCTAGCGCTTGGTGTAATACGCTTGTCCTTGCAACCCTATCCGATTGGCATTTTCCAATCACATTCCAAGCCTCAACACTGGACGCATCGAATGATGTTGGCGTGAATCGATTGAAATTCACGCTTTTTTCCGATTTCAGACCTCGATCACTTCGAAATCAGCCTTGGCCACTCCGCACTCTGGGCAAGCCCAATCTTGTGGCACATCAGCCCATTTTGTTCCAGGCGCAATGCCATCTTCTTGCCGCCCCACGGCCTCGTCATATACAAAGCCGCAAACGATACAAATGTAAGTTTTGAAATTGGTGTTGCTCATGTCATTTCCTTTGATGAATTTTAAAATGGTGTGAATCTAATCAAACGCCAGCTTGGACTTTGTCGAGTTGAGACTGATAGTGCTTGGCGTGACGCTCCTCAACTTTGGCCAACGCAGCAAAACGCTTTTGGGCTTTCTCTAAGGTTGCTTTGAATTGAGCGGCATGAACTTTGGACTCTTCAAGTTGCTCATCCATTTCAGCCATGGCTGCTGCATTGCCCTCTGCTTTTGCTGTTTCCCTAAAGTTGGGATACATCTCGGTGTACTCATAGGTTTCTCCATCGATGGCAATTTGCAACGCTTTGGCGGGCGTCATCGACGCTTTGGGATAAAGCAAGTCGAGATGACCGAATGCATGCATCACCTCTTGATCAGCGGTCTCTTCAAAGGTTCTTGCGGTTTGCTCATCGCCCATTTCTCTTGCGATCTTCGCAAAATAGCGATACTTGATGTGTGCCATGGACTCGCCGGCAAAGGCTGCCTCGAGGTTGGCCATGGTTTTGATTTCAGGACGTGTGGTGGTGGTCATTTGCAACTCCTTTGATTGAATAAATTAATTAAGACAGGTGTAATGATAGTCAGTATTAATATATAAATCCAATTGATATTCTCAATACCATTGATAGTATCTATTGACTGGCACTGTGCAAAGCCTTTCATTGCCATGCTGAACGGATGGAGCACAAGCCCTTGTCTTGGATCTGCTCTAAAGGCATAAAGGAGAGACAGAAGCACGACTGCTCCAAAAATGAGCCCTAAAGTACTATAAAAAATTCATCGATTCAACCCCACTCAGAAAGGCTTTTTCAATCGAACGGTCCTCATTTTCAGCCTTGCCGCTAACATCGACAAATGGAATTCGCTTGAGGCGTCTGAAATGGTCAGCATGTTCAGGTTGAATAGATGAATTGGACTGACAAGTGAAACAATCTGATTTAAAGATCCTGTTTGTATGCATGGGCAACATTTGTCGCAGTCCAACGGCAGAGGGTGTGTTCAAACAAAAGCTCAGCGAATTGGGTTTACTGCATGAGGTCTACATTGATTCCGCAGGCACTCACAATTACCACCCGGGCTCAGCTCCAGATGCTCGTACTCAACACCATGCCCTTAAAAGAGGTTACGACCTCTCAAAGCTCAGAGCCCGAGCTGTGAAAGACACCGACTTTGAGGATTTCGATTTG
>CAIPII010000205.1 GCA_903865035.1 uncultured Burkholderiales bacterium
AATTTGCAACCACGTGGAGTGGTAGTTCAGTTGGTTAGAATACCGGCCTGTCACGCCGGGGGTCGCGGGTTCGAGTCCCGTCCACTCCGCCAAAACTCAATTAAAAATGCGCCTTCGGGCGCTTTTTTATTGTCTGTACCCTAAATGATCAAAACTCTCGTATTCTCAAATTGAAGTTCATCGCTTCAATTTGATGCAATGGATTTGAATTTTGATTCCAACTCCTCGCGATCCTCACTTCTAAAGCCAGCGTGGATGAGGACCAATTTGCCTTGTGGGCTGATGAGGTAGGAGGTGGGCATTCCTTTGAGTTCCATGAGTTTTGCAGATTGACCTTTTGCATCAAATGCCAAGCCGAAGTTGGCTGGGGTTTGATTCAAGAAACGATCAGCATCTGTTTTTTTTGCGTCTACATTGACTGCAAGAATCTGAAAATCTTTTGTGCCGTATTTGGCCTGCATCTGATTCATCCAAGGAAAGGACTGGCGGCATGGCGCACACCAAGACGCCCAAAAGTCTAGGTAAACCCATTTTCCTTTGAGATCATAGAGTTTTTGAGCGACTTGGGATTGGGGCAATTCAAAATCAGGCACGGAGTCACCAACTCCCAGTGCCAAGACTTGAGAATTCAAACCCAAGGTCAAAGTTAACATTGCGATGTTTTTGATGAGCTGCATGGTTGATCTCAAACGTCATATCCGATGTAAGGCAAGCCATTGTGGATCACGCCTGTTAAGTTGACGAATTGGGCCGCCATGGCTCCCAAAGAAGCTGGTGTGTAGGCTCCTGAGTCCAGCATATTGATGTATTGTTGAGCTTGGGCAGTGGTTGGGTGCGAGCCCAAGACTGCGGTGTACAGAGTATCAACGACTTGTGCATTCGTTGGCTTGGTGTTTGGGAAAACTGCGGATAGAGCCAGCTGCATCAAATCTTGAAGCTTAACGCTTGGATTGGTGTTTGTGTCTTGGTCTGCTGCCTTTAAACCAATGCCGGCGTAAACAGGGTTGTTGATGGCACTGGCTCCAAAAACAGCTCCCAGCGTTTGGGCAACCAATGTGGCATTTCCATTGTTTGCAAAATCAAGGGCCAAGTTTTGATCGTTGAACTGAATTCTTTGAATATTGGTGAAGGTAAAAAGGGGAGAGCCGTCCTTGGGTTGAGCCATGTAGCCATTTGACAAAGGCGAGAAGTTAAAGCTCGCGAGTGATTTGTTGTACATGGCAGAGGTGGATCCATTGAAGTAGGCCACCTCTTGCCCACCGATACCCTGATAGTCACGCCCATTGTTGTAGACCAGGACCTCCATGTTTTGAAGGGTTGCGTGAAGTGCCGCACTGGCTCCAGAGACTGAGTCAACATGAACACCGTCACTTTGTGTTGTGACAATGTACTCTGATTTCAGAGAGGTGCCTAAATAAAGGGTGTCTACGCCGCCCAAGCCGTTGAGAGTGAATGTGCCTGCTTTTGCGACAGTCCATGCGTCGTTAGAGCTGGTGCCTGTAATGGTGGACATGGTGATTTGATTCCAATCAATTCATTTAAAAAAATCAATCAAAGTAATGATTAAATCCAACTTGAATGCTCCTTGCAGAGAAAGGATCCATTCCTGGACTTCCGCTGCCCATGAGGCGCCAGCCGGCTCTTTGAGCATAACCTTCTACTTTGAAGTCGATGGAAGTGTTCAGATCGATTGCTTTGGAGACTTTCAAGCCGAGCGTATGAGCTCCAAACGCCGACATGCGTTGATCTTCTGAGTAATTCACAGCGCCAGCAGGAGGGTTAGGGGGAAATGGACTTCCCGAGTTGTCTGCATTCACAAAAAATTTGGCACTCGATTGCGTATAAATTCTGAAGGCCGGTGTCAAAGTCCATCCGTTTTGAAGCGGTTTCACGTATTCGATATCAGCCGTGTGCGCTTCAATACCCCAATCGTCACTGTAGTAGCGATAACTGAGTTTGATCGTGCTTTCAGACTCTTCCAAGTAATGGTTCCACTTGGCCATGAATGTGTTGTGAACTCTCTCTCTGGGTCGGCGGTCAAAAATCTTGTATGGATCTGAGAAATACCCTTTACCCGAATAGTGACCAATTTGGTACTGTGCGATATCGACCTTGGTATAGACCCTGGTGAGGCCAGCAATCAAATCGGTGCCTTGTTTGGTTTCGTTTGTTACGATTTGGTTGGTGGGATTGATCTGGTCGCTCGAGAGTGAGAGTCCAGCATTCCAGGTGGTGTTTTTATCTTCAGTAGACGATGTCAAAGAGTAAAAGAGACCTCTTGAGAGGTAATCCAACTCCTTGGAGTAAGAGCCACCAAAGGTCTTGGTTCCAAAACTCTCAAATTTGGTGAAGCTCAAATCGAATGCATGGCGCTGATCATGCATGTTTCGCAGTGCCTGGGTGTGATAAGCGGGAGATGCGCCAGAAATCGTGTCAGTGGTAGCAGTCCCTGATACAGACCACTCGCTTGAGAGTGGCTTCATGACGAGTACTGAAGGAGCTTTGACTTTGATTCTGTCAAAACCAGGTTGACTATCCAAGTAATCCAAATACTTAAAGCTTACCAATCCTTTTTCAGGAGCGCTGTCAGCCTTGGCCACATTGCACAAACCAGCCAAGAGGGGCAGGGAGAGCGCTGCGCCCAGTAGTCCTTTGCTGAACGAGCCAGGTGTCAAGTGCTCTTGAGGCACAGCTGAGAGTGGCAAGTCGTTTGTTGTGTGATTCAATTGCATCCGCATCCTCCTCCACCCACGCCTGAACCCCCCGATGCACCTTCTTTGCTGAAGTAGGTGTGCTCTGTGAAGTTTTTATCCAAGGCGTCACCTTCAAAAGTCATTTCTGGCTTGGCCAAAAAGCCTTTTTCCCAAGGCTGAACCGCTTGGGTTGAAGCGCATGAGGTCAAAGTGGTGATGGCCGAAATGGCAATCACGATGTAAAAAATGTGTCTCAAGGAGATGTCCCTCGCATTAATGACTTCTAAGTCTCTTTTAAATTGTAATGCTGATCCATGACAACTCAATGAGAAGCTTTTGATGAAAGACTTGTTCAATGACTGATTCATGGATCGTTCAATTTCGAAACACTTCACCCTTCGAATCGATGGCCAAATATGAAAATCCCGTATCTTTCAAGTAAGGTATTGCTTGAGCTCCGAGCAACATGGCAATGGTTGATGCGCTGCCTGCTGCAGTTGTTAGGGGTGCCAATACGCTGATGCTTTGCCACTCTGTAACAGGCATGCCCGTTTTTGGGTTAAGAATATGACAAAAGCGTTGACCACCCACTTCAAAAAATCGCTCATAGTCACCACTGGTTGCCAAAGCGCCTTGATGAATGGGAATGCTTGCAAAGATTGCGTTTTCTTTTCTTGGGTCTTGAATGCCCATGACCCAAGCGTCTCCGCCTGATTTCGGACCTAAAACAAAAATATCTCCCGATAAGTTGATGTATCCGTGTTTGATTCCTTTGGTCTTCATAACAGCAGCTGCTCGGTCACTTGCGTATTCTTTGCCAAATCCACCAAAGTCAATTTGCATGCCCTTTTGTTTCAATAGAACAGTGTTTTGACCAAGCTCAACGTGATTCCAACCTATCAGCGCAAGTTTCTTGGTCAGTTCATTGGGATTGGGAATGGTTTTTTCTTTGAACGACCAAACCTCTCTCAAAACACCGCTTGTGATGTCAAACATGCCTTTGCTCGACACAAAAAGTTGTTGAGCAAAATTAAACAGATGAAGGGTTTCATCATCAATGGGGGTTGGCTTGGTGCCGCTGTTGGAATTGATCCTTGAGACGACACTCGTCGGATCGTAGCGAGAGAATTTGATCTCGATGCGCTTGACCTCAGAGATTGCTTCATTGGCAATGGAGCGCAACTCATCTTCGGACTGTTGGCCCTCCAGTACCAATTCGCAGGGACCTGCCATCGCTGAAAACCGAATTTTTATACCGGGCATCTTGATCTATTGAGTTGAGAAAAGCAGAAAGTTCTTGTCAGAAACATTAAATCACGTTTTGAATTTCAAACCACTGCGTCACTTTGGTGGATCTTTTGACAAGTACAGCCCAAATAAAGCCCAATTTCAACCAAAGTCAGTGCACCTGTTCGAATTTATCTTGTGATGCACTTCAATGCCATCGAAATGATGAACGAGGGGTATATTTTTAAAATGAATATTAAATTAGTATATATTTGAAAAATAAATATTTCTAAAGTACTATTTTGGTGTCAAAGGAAATTTAAGTTTTGAAAGTTACTGTCGATTACCTAT